>JAAANX010000188.1 GCA_009909085.1 Cyanobacteria bacterium GSL.Bin1
ATAAAGATACGGGTTGGAAGTTAGACCCCAACACGAAAAAGCACATCACTTTCACCGATAAGAATGGAATTGGTCGTGTGAAATTAGTGGGAAGTAGAAACATCTATTTCTACTCACCCGATCAGATTAAGCGCGTCCGGATTGTTCGTAGAGCAGATGGGTACTACTGTCAGTTTTGCATCGACATTGAAGTGAAAGAAGAGATGGAACCAACCAAGCGTGTGATTGGGCTTGATGTGGGGCTAGCCCACTTTTTGACTGACAGCAACGGGGAAAAAGTAGAAAACCCCCGCTTCCTGAGAAAAGGAGAACAAGAGCTTAAGCGGTTCCAGCGACAACTTTCTCGCAAGGAGAAAGGTTCATCAAATCGCAAAAAAGCCAGAAAGCGGTTAGCTAGAAAACACCTGAGCATAAGTAGGCAGCGTGTCGAACACGCCAAGAGAGTGGCGCGTTGCGTATGTCGGTCTCACGACCTGATCGCCTATGAAGACCGTCGACCCAGCCCGAATTCGATTCGGGCTGGAAAGCGACGGCGCATTCCGCGCTTGCCGGTGAGAAATCTAGTGAAAAACCACAATTTGGCGAAGTCGATTAGTGATGTCGCTTGGTCCCAATTTCGCGTTTGGCTGGAATATTTTGCCTACAAGTTTGGCAAAGTAACAGTTGCCGTCCCTCCACATTACACCTCGCAAGAGTGTTCTAATTGCGGGCGGATCGTGAAAAAAGGTTTGTCCACCCGAACCCATACGTGCCAGTGTGGAGCCAACCTTTGCCGCGACGAAAACGCAGCCATCAACATTCTCAAGAAAGCATTAAGTACGGCGGGGCACGTCGGAACTCACGCTTGGGGAGAAGCAGCCTCTACTCTGGTAGAATCCGTTCTGTCAGAGCAAGCAGCCTCGATGAACCAAGAATCCCCCGCGATGCAAGCCGGGGGAGTGTCAAGATGGAGATGTGTGCTTACTCTGGATCAAGACAGTCTTTATGGAAACCCCCAATTTTCCAACCACCCAGCCCTTAAATCTTTATCCTCTTTTCCAAACAACTCAATTGCAACAAGTGAGTACTGGCGAAAAACAGTCTCTCCTCAGCAATAGTGAAGGTGCCACTCATTTACTGGTTATTCTGTTACCACAACTAGGAGACTTTGATAGTTTGGAATATGCTTGGTGGTTACAACAATCACGCGCTGAACTAGAAACCTGGGATGTTGCCATTTGCGCCGTTGGCATTGGCAATCTCGCGTCCGGTCAACAATTTTGTCATTATACGGGATTTCCTGAGGCAAGCCTGTTTGTGGATCCCGAGGCTAACTTACACCAGCAATTGGGGCTATATGCGGGCTTAACGCTGAATATTCCCGGGTTGTCTCCGGCGCAAAAGGCTTGGGTTAATTTGTTACTCATGTGTGCCGGAATCGGTAGCCCAGGAACCCTGAAAGAAGTATTACGAGGCTATACGGGTGATCGCGCTGCCCCTCAACTCATTGGCGATGATGAAGTGATCAAAGCGCCTCCTTTACCCCCCTTAAAAGGGTCATTTTTCAATTGGGCAGGGGGGAGTGGCTTTCAGCGCCCTTTTGAACTGGCAACCCTGCGTTTACGCAATATGGGAGAAGCCTTAAGCCATTGGTCAACTTATGTTCCTGATGCTCGTTATCTCACTCAGCGCGGGGGAACGTTTTTGTTTAACCCAGACAGAGAATTAATTTATCAATGGCGCGATCGCGCGATTTTAGGGTTTGCGGAAAATATGAGTTCTCCCCTCAGCTTTCTGGAAGCGGCTCTTTCCTCGGAGAAAGTGACCTCTAACTAAATAAGGTTTCCACGCGTTGGCGAATCGCCACTAAATTTAAAGACAAATCTTTACTCAAACGACGCTCAATTAAGCTCACCGGCATCGTTCGGGGCGGCCAAACAAAGATACTATAAATCAGTTGTGTCGCCGGTTCTGCCGGTTCTAATAACCAATATCCAGAAAATGCCTTAAAATCCCCTTCTACCATTTCAAAATCGATCCGCTCGGGTTGAGTTTCTTCTAAATCTAGAACCACACGAGCACTAAAATTCATTTTTAGCAGTTTTTGTTTTCCTACCTGTTCTAAACGAACTTTTTCTCCTTCGGGATGTTCGAGGCGTTGGCTTTTTTCCAAACTGGGAATAAATTGGGGTAGGGATTCATAGTCAGTCAGAACTTGCCAAACTGATTCTCTGGGGTGCGCAATTCCAATTTGACTGGTAATACGCCGTTGACGCTTTGCCACCTCTTCCGTCTCAATCTTTACTTGATCCAGTTGTTCTGCTAATTCCAATTCTGCAGAATTAACGGTCTTTTCTTGTTCGTTACCAAATTGTGGTTCAATCACGATTATTCTTTCGTTGATATTTCCTTGAGTGAGCGAGGAAGAGTAACATGAAAAGTCGTTTCCCCAACCCCATCCGGATTATACTTACTGTCAAGATCAATTGTGCCACGAAGATATCGGACCAAAGATTTAACCAGTGCTAAACCCAAGCCAGTTCCAGGAATTGCTTTCTGAGTGACCCCCTTGCCTCGCCGGAACCGATCAAAAATATAAGTTTGTTCTACAGGAGAAATCCCATAACCAAGATTCTTCACACTAATCCGAAGACAGTTCCGGGTTGCTTCAGAAACTATCATTTCTACTGTGGTATTCGCATAAGAATACTTACCGGCGTTACCCAATAATTCTAAAAAGATGCGTTGCACACTTTCTCGATCACTATGAATGGTCAAGGCTTCTGGTGACCCCTTGACTTGATTTAACGTCAAGGTTGCGTTTAATTTTTTTTCCTCCCATTTCGATTTAAATTCCTCTGCAAGTTGCTTTAATAGTTTTTCGAGATCAATGGCGGTTATTGTTAAGGGAATTCCTTCCTCATCTATCTTTTGTAGGGTTAAGAGGTCTTTAATTAGGTTATATTCGCGATGCCATTCCTGTTCTAAAATGCCCAAATATTTTTGCTGACGTTCTGGGGAAAGTTCCTGATTATGTAACATCCGAATTGCCATTTTCATTGTTGCTAAAGGCGTATTTAGTTCATGGCTAATCGTTGCTAAAAACTCATCTTTGAGTTGATTAAGCTCTTGCAGCTGTTCCACTTGATTGCGACTCGTTTCGTAGAGTCTGGCTTGTACATCTAAACTGCGTTGTAATTGTGCTGTACGCTCATCAACTAGGGACTGCACCCGTTGTAGGGTTTTATTGTGAATCACAGCCGTACTGGCTTGGGTACTCACCCAATTCACTAATGCTTGCTCTTCTGTTTCCCAGACTCGGGGTTCATTGTTTTCCAATAGTAAAAAGCCTAACACCAGTTGTGATTCAGGATGACCGCTACTGGTCCCCATCAGGGGGACAATCAACCAGGCTGACATTGGTAGAGAATCTTCCAAAAAATGCAGCGGGTTGCTCTCATCTATCGGTTCATGGCTAAGAGAAACAGGGGCTTGTTGCCAGGCTTTTAAACACAGAGGACTGTTGCTGAGAGGAAAAGAAGTGACCGGACTTTCTAACGCTGAAGTTTGCGCCCACTGTGTCAACAGTTGCACCTCTATATTCGGGTCACTCATTTGTTGACGGTTACCAAAGACGGGTTCAGAATATCGGAGCATCAGAAGCATTGCGCGACTGACTTCTAAAGATTGAGCAGTTTGCGCGATCGCGTTTTCTAAGATCGTCTCTAGCTCCTGAGAATGATGAATTGCCTCTGTTACTGCTTGCTGCAGTAACTGGTGGCGCTCTTTTTTTTCTAGCTTATAGTGTAACTGTGCTGTTTTTAGAGTAAAAGACAAGGCCGTTTCTAAGGGGGCTTCTAAATGATGATTGAGCCCTAAATGATCAGTACTGCCTAGAATTAACCATCCCTGAAGTTGTTCCCGAGCAATGGGGTACACTTCCCAATGCTTCAATGCTAAGTTCTCTCCCCAAGCGGTTAAAACTTCGCTTAGAGTTTCCTGGTCATTGCCGCTTGCTATTAAGCTTTCCCAAAGCAATTCTCTGCATTTTTCTTCCCATTCCAGCAAGTTGCTTTTGTTAAGATTATCTACGGCACTCCAACTTGCACTGGGTAAATTTTCAAAAGGAATTAACAAACAAACTTCCGCTGACAGACTCTGGGCAATTTTTCGAGAGACTTCCCAAAGCAGTCCTTTCGCATCTGCACTAGCGAGCGTTAATTCATTAATCTCTTGTTCAATCAGCGTTATTTCCACAATTACAGCTTACTGATTTTCAATGGAAGGAATTGCCTACTTTATCGTACAGAATATAATCTAGAGTGGTCAAACAATTATTTTAAATTCAAAAATGGTCAGATTCCTGGGACTGATCTTTGGTTTTGGATTACTTTTGTCTCTTCTCAAATGGATTCAATCTTGATTAGAATGACTTTCTCTTAGCTTAGTAATTGATTGATCGAACAATACACTGCACTTAATGTTCAAAAATATTTTCAAATTGTTGTAGGTCAAGTTGAGCAAAAGTGGGAAGACACTGAAAACATTCTTGAGTGAGTTGCCATCGCTCTTCTCGTTCCAGCATCGCTTGTAATTTCTCTTTCATACTAATCAAATAACGGACATCATTCGCTGCATAGCTCAATTGTTCTGGGGAGAGGTTCCCCACATTTCCCCAGTCCGAACTTTGGGAACGTTTATCTAATTCCACTTGTTCTAATTCTTGCACCAAGCTTTTTAAACCATGACTAGAGGTATAAGTTCGAGCCATCTTACTGGCAATTTTGGTACAGAAGATTGGGGTTGTCATAATCCCAAAACTATGGTAAATCTGAGCAATATCAAACCGAGCAAAGTGAAAAATCTTCAGTACATTCGGCGCCACCATTAACTGGGAGAGACGATCCGCTTGCTGTTGTCTTTTCGCGATCCTAATCATTGTAACATTTCCTTCAGCATCACACAACTGCACCAAGCAAAGCCGATCGCGCATGGGATTCAAGCCCATCGTTTCTGTATCGACGCCAACAGCAGGACTGGATAAATATTGGTTCAGTAATTCTGGTGACAGGTCTTGATCACAAACCTGAAACTTTGATAAATTCATTCGTTTGCCCTTAGCTGCGTTCTTCTAAATATTTGGCGACGGTTTGCACGTCTTTGTCACCGCGTCCGGAACAGTTAATGACAATTCTCGGCGATCCCGAAAGCTGAGGACAAAGAGTGTCTAAATAGGCAAAAGCATGAGCCGTTTCTAAAGCAGGAATGATGCCCTCTAAACGAGACATACGCTGAAATGCTTCCACAGCTTGCGCATCAGTGACACTGTAATATTCAGCGCGACCACTATCTTTGAGATAACTGTGTTCGGGTCCCACTCCTGGGTAGTCTAAACCGGCACTAATGGAATGGGCTTCTGTGACTTGTCCATCTTCATCTTGTAAGAGATAACTCATCGCCCCATGCAA
Source organism: Cyanobacteria bacterium GSL.Bin1 (assembly GCA_009909085.1). NCBI lineage: Bacteria > Bacillati > Cyanobacteriota > Cyanobacteria bacterium GSL.Bin1. Next base: position 5,448 of record JAAANX010000188.1, read on the forward strand.
GACCCCTGGTTCGCCTCGAGTGAGGGTAGCAGCATGGTTCGGAGAGTTAATGCCTTCTCCACCCGCTTCCACGCCAATTAAGCGAATCGAGGGGTCACTAATAAATTCTGAGAAGAGGCCCATGGCATTGGAGCCGCCACCAATACAGGCTAAGAGAATATCAGGGAGTCCGCCCCATTTTTCTTGACATTGACGACGGGTTTCTTCGCCAATCACCGCATGAAAGTCACGGACCATCATCGGATAGGGATGGGGACCGGCAACGGAACCCAGGATATAATGGGTATTCTCCACGTTAGTTACCCAGTCTCGAATCGCTTGAGAAGTAGCATCTTTGAGGGTGCCATTGCCGGCTTCTACCGGCTCCACTTTTGCCCCCATTAAACGCATCCGAAAGACATTGAGAGCTTGACGTTCCATATCTTGAACGCCCATATAAATGACACATTCCAAGCCAAAACGAGCACACACAGTCGCGGTTGCCACCCCATGTTGACCGGCTCCGGTTTCAGCAATAATGCGTTGCTTACCCATTTTGCGCGCTAAGAGCACCTGCGCGATCGCGTTATTAATTTTATGCGCTCCGGTATGGTTTAAATCTTCTCGTTTCAGATAAATTTGTGGCGTTGTTCCATCCGGCTGAGCATAGTATTCACTGAGGCGTTCGGCAAAATAAAGCGGGCTGGGGCGTCCCACATAATCTTGCAAGAGCTGAGTCAGTTGCTGATTAAAATCAGGATCCCGACGAATTTGACGGTAGGCAGTTTCGAGCTCACTGAGAGCACAGATAAGGGTTTCGGGAACATATTTCCCCCCAAATTGACCAAAACGCCCTTTGTCATCAGGATATTGGGATTGAGACGAAGGAGAAACCGATGATACTGTCACTTGGCTTTAGTTCTCTACAAGACGGCAAACAGTCACTATTTTAATATGAAATTCTCAGGACGTGACAAGCGGTGACAAGTGAGGAGCTGGATCCTAGAATCATGCTTGACCGATTGGGCAGGGATGAGTGGGGGGATCTTGCCCAAACTGACGGACGACTATTCTGGTTCCTCTCAATCTTCATCAAGGGGGGTCGTGGTAATCCGCCTCGAGTGACGAGTGGGGGTAATGTGAGAACCAAACTTGCGGGCATAAACTTCGGTGAATTCGGCGCCAAGAAAGAGAATTTGCGCGGAATAGTACACCCAAGCCAGAAGAACAATCAAAGAACCGGCTGCGCCATAGGTGGAAGCAAAACTGGTTTTTCCCAGATACCAGCCCAGCAGCGATCGCCCAATGGCAAAGAGAATCGAGGTAATAATTGATCCGATCCAAACATCGCTCCAAGCCACTTTTGCATCAGGGAGAAACTTGAAAACGAGCGCAAAAAATAAAGTCACTAAGCCAAAAGAAACAGCCAAGGAAAGAAATTTCCATAAAAACGGAAACCCGGGCAATAATTCCAGTTGACTTAAGGCAGAAATAGCAGCGGTGAGGATCAAAGAGAGAATGACAAATAGCCCTAACCCTAAAACCATCCCAAATGATAAGATCCGTTTACTGATAAACTGTTTAATGACGCGTCCCGGCCGCGGTTGGACACTCCAAATGGTATTCAAGGCATCTTGTAATTGCGCAAACACCCCAGAGGCGCCAAACAAGAGAATGGCGACACTAATTAAAGAGGCAACATTACTCAAATCAGGCTGACTAGCATTACTAATTGCTTTTTCAATTAGACTTGCCGCATCTTGACCGACAAAGCCGCCAATCCGATTGACAATTTCACCCCGAGCCGCCTCTTCCCCAAAAATTGCCCCAGCAATCGCGATCGCGATAACCAGCAGTGGCGCGAGGGAAAAAACCATGTAGTAAGCTAAAGCAGCAGCTAAACGAGGTGCTTTATGTTCTAACCACTGTGTAAACGTTTCTCTCAGGAGAGCAATTAAGCTCTTAAGTTTTTTCATGGTTCTTTTTTCCGATGAGATTGGCGCAAGATATAATGATCCCCAAAGTAGGAGAAATTCAAACTAGGCATTATTAAATATGGATATTAAATTTATCTTAGTTATTCTATCAGGATTATTTATTGTTTCTTGTCTCTTTTTTGGGACAAAAAACGGCTTTTACGATTCTGAAGACTATCACGGTAATGGTTCTGCCCATTAGTCGTTAGTACTTGGGTCTCAATGAATGATGAGTGATTCTCCTTCTCCTTTTCGCAGCGATCACGGCTGCTTGATTTGTTATCCTTATGCGGTTGGTCATGAGGGGGAAGGAGTTTGTTTTTTGTTGCAATTGGGAGACCATCGTTTACTTTTAGATTGTGGAGTTGCGGATGTTAAAGAATTAACGACATCTGAGGGTAATTTACCGCCCATTGATTTTATTTTATGTAGTCATGCCCACAGCGATCATGCTCGTGGTTTGTTGAGTTTACATCGCGCTTTTCCGGATATTCCCATTTATGCTAGCGAAGTGACGGTGCAGTTATTACCTCTCAATTGGCTCGAAGAAAAGGAAGTTCCGGCGTTAGCCCATGCTCTGCCCACTCGCACCCGCATTGCCATAGCCGATGATTTAACGGTTGAACTCTATCCAGCCGGACATTTACCAGGGGCTTGCGCGATCGCGCTGACCTATACCACGCCCCAACGCCGTCACCGCCTCCTCTATACGGGCGACTTTTTTCTCTCTAACTCTCGCTTAGCCGAAGGCTTATCCATTGAAGAGTTACGAGGCTTTTCTCCTGATATTCTTATGATTGAAGGCAGTTATGGCACAGCCCGCCATCCCCACCGCCGTCAGCAAGAAAATCAGTTAATGGCGCGGTTAAGTGATACTTTAGCGGCTGGGAAAAATATTGTTTTACCGGTGCCGTATTTTGGGTTGGCGCAAGAAATCTTAGTTTTGCTGCGATCGCACCATCAGTTTACGGGTCGCAACTTAGATATTTGGGTTGATCCCATTATTACTCAAGCCTGTACTGCCTATCTCGATATTCTTCCGCATCTTCCTGACTCGGTACAAAACTTTGCTAAACATCAACCGCTCTTTTGGGATGAACGGGTTCGCCCGCGGGTTCGCCCTCTCAAAAGTAGTGCCGATATTACCGATTCTCCAACCATCTTGCTGGTGGAAGAAAACTCAGATTGGAGCAAACTCATCTCTAAAGAGGATCGCAATTGGGTCATTTTTCAAGCAGAACATCCAGCAACTCCAGAAATTAGCCAGAAGAATTTGCCATGGCACACTGAAACTTATCTCCTCGCTCAGCATAGTGACGGTCTAGGAACCACCCAACTGATCCACAACCTCCGTCCGCAGCACGTCATTTTTATTCATGGTCCAAAAAATTATTTAATTGATTTAACAGGACTCGAAGAACTCCAACACCGCTATCATCTCCATCTTCCTCAAGCCAAAACGGAAGTGGAACTCCACATTGGCGATCAATTCATCCAACCGGCAGCCCCACCCGAAACGAGCTATGAGGGCGAAGTTACGGAAGAAGAAAAAGTCATTAACATTCAACTTCCCAGCAGCATTGTCAATGACCCCCGCTGGCATAATTTTTCTGATACTGGATTGCTCAAAGCCCGCTGGCAGGGAGAAGAACTGGTCTTACGAGGCTTATCGCAAAAGGAGATTCTTCGTCAAACCAGTGACGAAAAACTCCCTCGTGAAATTGCGAGTTGTGGTAATTGTCGGTATCGGAAAGCGCAACATTGCCGTAACCCCTCTTCTCCCCTTTATGGATTTCAAGTCACACCACAAGGATACTGCCCACTGTTTGAACCCTTAACCGACAATTCCGAGCCTGATTCTTAAAAAAGCGTTATTCTTGCGGGTGGTCAGGATGATGGGGATAGATCTGTTCCGCTTCTGGACATTCATCAGAAACTAAGGGGTCAATATTCGCTCGGGTAACGGAAGCCAGTTGGTGTGTAATCGAAGCGATACTCTCTAGACGAATAATCTCTTCCCAAGAACTAATTTCCTCATCTTCTTCGACTTCGTAACGAACTGTTACTAAATCACCTTCTAGGCTAACGATTCGTGCATCTTCAATCCAGCGTTGCTGGTCCCGCAAGAAAATGCAGACTTCACGACCTTCGTTACAAAATTGATGAATCTTGCGGTGTAACATCGTTATCTCCTGAGCCAATGATGTGTGTCTAGTGTGATTGATCAAGATAGCTTGCGGATTTATTTAATGGCTTAAATCTGGTTCTATTTTGACATATCAAGTTAGCAAAATTGTTAGGGAAAATCAAACCAATCTATTTATAAGTTAAGTCATTTCCTAAAATGTTATTTGCATCTCCGAGTTTGGTAAAAAACGTTTCTAAAATATTTTGCCCCCACTTCTCTCGTCAAAGCGGGGGCACATTGCTGATTAATGATTGAGCAATCGTTGCGGTCAAACTACTTCATACCAATTTCAGCATTAGCTCGGGTGAGCATTGATTTTTGGCGTTTCTTGAAGTTGAGGACTTGATTACGCATCAAGTTCCGCGCTTTTGTTTCAGTGGAGATGGAAGCAGTATTCGGTTTAACTGATACGTCAGTAACAGATGCCGCTTGGGGATGGACTTGATAAGTAATGCCCCGATACGTCAGATTGGCACGCGGTTGGAGATGGAGTTGTTTTTTCAAACCGTGAAAGCGCCAGTCTAAACCGCGATATTTACCGGCAACTTCGCCTTCAGTTGTTTCAACAACGGGAGTATTATTTTCGTATTGGACACCGCGATAGGTTAGTTTCATGGATTCGCCTCCGAGATTTCTGTTGTGATCGTTTGAGGCGCGTTCCTTCGGGGGTTGCCCTACTTCCGTCTCTCTAGAATCATTTGAATTAGAGAGATGAACGATTTCTTTTATTTCTGTATATATTGTTACAGTTTGCCGGAAAGATTGTCAAGCGCGATCAGTTTTTCGGCGACAGTTTTTAATATTTCTTCAAAAATCAAGGTCCTTCTCCTCCGAGATCAGGGGGCAGAACCGAACTGGCTAAGATAAAATATTATTTGCTTTTTCTCAAAGTCGGAATCATGAAACTCGTTTGTAGCCAGAGTGATCTCAAAACGAATCTTTCCCTTGTTAGTCGAGCTGTCCCCTCTCGTCCCACTCATCCTGTCCTAGGTAATGTCCTCTTTCAAACTGATGCGGAAACACAGCGAATCACGCTCACTGCCTTTGACTTAAGTTTGGGGCTACAAACGAGCTTTCCGGCTCAAGTGAGCGATAACCATACCTTTACACTACCGGCGAAACTCCTCAACGATATTGTCACCCGTCTCCCCGAAGGCGAACTGACCTTAGTGGGAATGGAAGAGGAAGAAGGAGAAGATCGCTTCAGTGCCACCCTCATTTCGGCTTCAGGACGTTTTCGGCTGCGGGGCATGAGTCCGGAAGAATATCCGAATTTACCGGAAATTACAGCGGGAGAAGCCTTACAAGTGCCAGTGTCAGCTTTAGCGGATGGTTTGAGTTCCACCCTGTTTGCGGCGAGCGCAGAAGAAGCCAAACAAGTCTTAACCGGAGTTCATTTAACTCGTCAAGAAGAGAGTTTGGAATTCGCGGCAACCGATGGACATCGTTTAGCGGTTCTTGATGCGACAACAGAAGGCATTGCAGGAGCAACAGAAGGGTTTGCGGTTACCATTCCGGCTCGTGCCCTGCGAGAGTTAGAACGGATGGTGAAAATGCAAAAAGAAGATGCAGTGGTCAGTTTACGTTGCGATGAGGTGCAGGTTGCTTTTGAACTCGACTCACAGCGGTTAACCACTCGTAAACTCGATGGTAATTATCCGGCTTATGATCAACTGATTCCGAAACAGTTTTCTAAGCAAGTCACTTTAGAAAGAAAACGCTTGTTGAATAGTTTAGATTTAGTAGCTGTTTTGGCAGACCAGAAAAATAATGTCGTGAAGTTCAGTATTGATAGCGAAAATCAACAGTTATCTATATCTGTGGATGCTCAGGAAGTGGGGAGCGCTCAAGAGTCAATTCCAGCCCAAATTACTGGAGAGAGTATCGATATCGCTTTTAATGTGAAATATTTAATGGATGGATTGAAAGCCTTTAAGGGAAATGAAATCCAAATGCAACTTAACGAAGCAACACAACCCATTATTTTTAGTCCTTTGGGAGCGTTGAAAATGACCTATTTGGTGATGCCGGTGCAATTGCGAGATTAATGATGCTGACTGGGAGGTCAATGAATCCCTATTAATGGAGGAAACGAAGAGACAAGGTGCAGGAGTGAGAGGGGGAGCGACTAACTTTAGCCCATCAATAAAACGTTATCAATCACATGAATCACGCCATTATCAGCTTCAATATCCGGTGCAATGACAGTGGCGTTTTTGACTTCAAACCCATCAGTGCAATCAATGGCAATGGGCGATCCTTCTATTGAATTAACGATTCCCAGATCAGCTAACTCCATCTTGTTATAGCGACCGGATAAAACATGATAGGTTAAGATGCGCGCCAGTTGAGGTGGGTTTTGGACAAGGGTTTGAATGGTTCCCGGCGGTAATTTAGCAAATGCGTCGTCAGTGGGTGCAAAAACGGTGAAGGGTCCCTCACTCGCCAGAGTCTCTACTAAATCAGCTGCTTGCACCGCTTGGACTAAGGTTTTAAAGGAGTCATTTTCAACAGCAATATCGACAATTGTGGGCATCGTTAATCACCTAAGTTAAATTCGATGATAATAAAATTTTCTATAGATTCAGGTCTAATTTTAGCCAATTCTGGTGTTTGATTGCTAATGAGGTTCTAATCAATCGCATAAAAAAAAGTAATTCGTTATGTTCAACATGTTCAACCGCCATGAGTAACGGACAGAGGAGAAGCTTGCGCGAGACAGTGAAGAGGGATTCGGCACCTGAAAGCGGACCTGCTATCCTTGCAAGCGGGAATGGAATTGTTGGTAAGCAGATTGCGTAATTTTTTCCACCCCATTGTCATTAAGCGCTTCTGTAGGGATTGGTCTGGCTTCTGCTGCTAACCAAAGCAAATATTCAATATTTCCTGCTGGTCCTCGGATGGGGGACCAAGTTAAACCTCGGGGACACCACCCCTTGTGCTGGGCTGCTGTCATCACCTGCATGATGCCTGAATAGTGATCTTTTGGATTACGCACCACTCCTTTTTCGCCAACGCGATCGCGCCCTACTTCAAACTGAGGCTTTACTAATAACACCACTTCTCGAGGCGGAATCAACAACTCCCACAGTGGTTGCAATACTTTTGTTAGAGAAATAAACGATAAATCCAGAACCCCGAAATCAGGGCGCATTGCCTCGCCATATAACATTTCCGGTGTCAGATAACGCAAGTTCGTTCGTTCCTTGAGAATCACCCGTTCATCTTGACGCAATTGCCAAGCCACTTGTCCGTAGCCCACATCCACCCCATACACCTGTTTTGCCCCTGCTTTTAATAAACAATCCGTAAAGCCACCCGTGGAAATTCCCCCATCTAAGCAAATTCGCCCCTCTACCCTGATGGCAAATTCTGCAAGTGCTTTCGCTAACTTTTCTCCGCCTCGTGACACATAAGGAGGGGGTTGTACCACTTGTAAACGGGCTTCTGCATCGACAGGTGTACCGGGTTTATCGATCACTTGGTCGTTAACTTTTACCTCCCCAGCGCGAATCAACCGTTGTGCTTTTTGGCGAGATTCACATAGCTCACGGCTCACCAGTAAGGTGTCTAAACGTTGTTTTTTCATACCATTTCCCATGCCATAGAAAAATCCCCCCTTACTCGCGTAAGAGAGGATGAGGGGTTAACCAGCAGACCAATTAGTTAGAACAAGCCTAAGGTTAAAGATTCATCTAAGGGATAAGTTGCACCAATTCCAAGCCAGAGCGTGACAACGGTACCGAATAAGAAAACAGCCGTTGCAATCGGACGACGGAAGGGGTTTTGGAACTTATTCACATTTTCGATAAAGGGAACCAGCATTAAACCGAGAGGAATCGATGCCATTGCCGCAATTCCCAACAGTTTATTGGGGACAATCCGTAGAATTTGGAAAACGGGATAGAAATACCACTCCGGTAGAATTTCCAAAGGTGTTGCAAACGGATCGGCCGGTTCGCCTGACATTGCTGGATCAAGGACGCCTAAGCCCACACACAAACCAATCGTTCCTAAAATGACGATCGGGAACGTATAGAGTAAATCATTGGGCCAAGCGGGTTCGCCGTAGTAGTTATGACCCATGCCTTGGGCTAACTTTGCCCGCAGTTTCGGATCACTTAAATCAGGTTTTTTTAAGGTGGACATTGTTATTTGTTCTCCTCTTGAAAATATTTAAGACAGCTTCATTAAACTCGCGATTTACAAGGGACCAGAAATACCTTGCTTACGAATCATGATGAAGTGTAGCAGCATGAAGACAGCAATGAACCAGGGTAAAACGAAGGTGTGTAAGCTGTAGAAACGGGTTAGTGTTGCTTGTCCAACACTTGCGCTACCCCGAATTAACTCGACAATCAAAGGACCAACGCCAGGAATTGCTTCTGGTACACCAGAGACAATTTTGACCGCCCAATAACCAACTTGATCCCAAGGTAGAGAGTAACCGGTGACGCCAAAGGAAACCGTAATCACAGCTAAGACCACTCCGGTAATCCAAGTTAGCTCACGAGGTTTTTTGAAGCCGCCGGTGAGGTAAACTCGGAATGTATGGAGGATCATCATCAACACCATCATGCTTGCAGACCAACGGTGAATCGAGCGGATGAGCCAACCAAAGTTGACCTCGGTCATCAGATATTGAACAGAAGAAAAAGCCTCAGCAACGGTGGGCTTGTAGTAAAAAGTCATGGCAAAGCCCGTTGCAAATTGAATTAAAAAGCAGGTGAGGGTGATTCCACCGAGACAATAAAAAATGTTAACGTGAGGCGGAACGTATTTACTGGCAATGTCATCAGAGATCGCCTGGACTTCCAGACGCTCGTCAAACCATTGATAAATTTTAGAATCCGTTACTTGTTTTGTGAACATGAAGCCAGACTTCCTAGACTAAAAACGTTATTACTTTGCATCCCCTTGATAATTTTGACATCTTTTTCTCCCTTTGCCTTTTCGCAAAATCAAGGTTGGGAGATCGGAGAGGGGTGGATGAAGGGAATTATTACTTTTTCCTACGAGAACTTTAACATAAATTCTTAAATGCAGTCCCCCTCATCTTTTCGCAATTTGACTTTGTGTTCCGCGCTAAAATTGAATTAGAGCAACTACGAATCCTCAGATCGCCTGAGACAGAAGTTTACAAATTGTTAAGATATTGGCGTTTAATCTTAAAAGAAAATTAATAAACATCATGCCCGACTCGCAAGACAAAGCCAGGGAAGCGAGGGGAGAACGATAGTATAATTGTCATCAGTAACTATAGAACCAACGGTTACTGTATCGAAGGGCAGCGCACTGTCTCCTCCGAGGGGATCAGTAGTGCCGACTCGCCTTGATAGCAAGGAAACACTACAATCCATCTTGCACGCTCACTCAGCATGATCAAATCGACCTTTTGGCAAAAACTGTTTACCGTAATCGTTGTCGTTGGTATTGCCTGGCTTAGCTGGACTACGAATGCGACGGCTTATTATAATGAAGAAGAAAAAATTTTTTTACAAGCCTGGCGAATTGTGAATCAGGCTTATTTAGACGATTCGTTTAATGATCAAAATTGGTGGTTTGTACGCCAACGCTTCCTTGATCAGGGCTTTTCTGATCGGGAAGCGACTTACGAAGCCATTGAAGAAATGTTAGCTACCTTGGATGATCCCTTTACTCGCTTGTTACGACCCGAGCAGTATCGCAGTTTACAAGTGAATACCTCTGGGGAACTTTCTGGGGTAGGGTTACAAATCGATATTAATTCCCAAACCAAACAATTAGAGGTGGTCACGCCTATTGATGGCTCACCGGCGGAACAAGCAGGGGTGAAACCGCGCGATCGCGTTCTCGAAATTGATGGGGTCAGTACCAAAAATCTCTCCCTGGATGAAGCAGCCTCTCGGATGCGAGGAAAAGTCGGGACTCATGTCACTCTGACGGTTGAATCAGGAACGGAAGAAGAGACGACGGTGCGAGAACTCGATATCGTGCGCGATCGTATTTCCCTAAATCCGGTTTATGCCCGCCTCGATAACAGCGGAGAAGCCCCAATTGGTTATCTGCGTCTCGCCCAATTTAGTGCCAATGCCACCAAAGAAATTGCTCATTCTGTCGCTGACCTGGAAAATCAAGGGGCACAAGGCTTTATCCTCGATTTACGTAATAATCCCGGTGGTTTACTCCAAGCGGGCATCGAAGTGGCTCGTTTATGGTTAAATTCAGGGACAGTTGTTTATACGGTTAACCGACAAGGGATGATTGGTAGCTATGGAGCTAGCGATGCGGCGGTGACGGGGGCACCGTTGATTGTTCTGGTCAATCAAGGTAGTGCCAGTGCCAGTGAAATTTTGGCAGGCGCCCTTCAAGATAATGAGCGCGCGCAAATTGTTGGTGAAACGACCTTTGGGAAAGGGTTGATTCAATCTTTATTTGATTTACCCGATGACTCTGGGATTGCGGTTACCGTTGCCAAGTATGAAACCCCCAGTCACCGGGATATTAATGAAGCGGGCATCGAGCCAGATTACACCGTATCTCAGGCATTGCTCCCGTTTTCCCAAATGGGAACGGCTGAAGATGAGCAATACCAAGAAGCAGTGAAATTAATTACACAGAAAACTCTAGTGGCTCAGCATTAGGTTTGCGGTGGTAATTTTTGATGATTTGCATTTCCAGGGGGCGCTTGTTGAAGTTGGGCGAGTAAAATTGCAGCAATTTTTTTCGATGCCCCTGGTTTTCCCCTTACTGCTTGCAAGCGCGATCGAATGGCTAAGCGTTTATCAGGATACTCTAGCCACTCTAAAGCTGTTTTTGCCACTGCTTCTGGGTCGAGATTCCCCACTAATTCCGGAACAATCTCTTCTTTTGCCCAAATATTTGGCCAAGCGAAAAGGCGTTTTTTCCTTAGGACTAGCCAATTAATCAGCCTAGCAAAACTGCCTCCAATTAACGGTAAGTTGGCTAAGGTGCCGGGAATGCCGTCCCACGCCCGCATCGCATCGAGTTGGTAGGTGGGAAGTAAAACAATCATTGGAATTGCTAAGGCCCCTAATTCAGCCGTATTTGCTCCCACTGTGGTAAAACACAAGTGGCATTGGGACAGAACATCGTAAGCCGGGAATTTTGTCCACAGTAAGATTTTGGCCCCAGTTGCCGTTTCCAAATAAGGCAGTTGATTCGGGTCTGTGGGTACAACTAATTTGGCCCCCTCAGTTCCGACTTTTTTGACAATCGGATTATGGGTGGGATCAGCGTATTGAGCGAGCGTTTCAAGATCAAGGGTTGGGGCAACCGGAATGATAAACTGAGTATTAGGACGTTGTTTCTGCAAAGACTGCGCGATCGCGATCGTTAAAGGCACACCTTGCATTAACTTGGCCCGTTTCGAGCCCGGTAAAATGCCAATAAGTTCGGTTCCGGTCGCTAAATTTAATCCTAAGGATTTGGTATTGAGAGCAATTTGCGAATCTGCCATGATGTCACCGACGGTAGTAATTTTGTGGCGATGGGATTGAGGAGCTTTCGAAATTAAGTCGGCGTTCATCACTACAAAGTGATCCACCCAGGAATGCCAGCGTGTCTCCCACTCTGCGTAGATGACGACGGGGTATCCCAACCGTTTGCCGATAACGACTGGGAAAAACTGGTCTCCCCCTAGGAATAAGACGATGCCTTGCTTAGACCAGTTCCAGTGATCAGCCGTTTTTCCAAAAAACAAAAAAGGGAAAAATGCTTCCGCACTTTGAACGCGGTTAACACCTGGAATTGCCTCGGCAACTTCTACCTCTCGCCCTGTGGCGTGAGGACAAGGAGATAGAATTACAGAAATCCTAATTCCTAGATTGGGAGAGGCTTGCGCTTGCAATGCTGCCACTACTGGGCGTACCCAAGTAGAAAGTTCCCCTGGCCCATTACTGAGAATGAGAACATCAACAGCATCTGCCTGCGACATACAATTAATTAACTTCTAGATCTAAATTAACTCATTGGCTAAGTCGTTGCCCAAGAAATTGAAGCCTTGAAACGCTGATTTAAAGATGATTATTCATCATTTAATCTTGAACGCTTGACTTGTTGCCAAAGCGACTCTATTTCGGCTTGTAAATGCAGAAACTTAGCTTGTTGATCAGCTTGCAGGAGAGACTGTTTAAGCTGTATCAGAGGAGAATTCTCTTGAGAATTGACCTGGGAAGGATTCGGGGAATTAGACAATAGCGCGTTAGACATAGTAATCAGCCTTTAGCACTCAAAAGTGAAAGTTATATTTTATATTTCCAAACCCGTAATATAACCTAAATTCATTTTAATTGTGGAGAAATTGTGGCAATTTTTCAACTGGCTCAAGAGCAGATTGGAGAGGGTTAGCCAGTCATTGCTCCTGGGAGGGGAGAGTGAGAAAAGAAGCGATCAATCAAAATGAAAACTGCAGCAAAATTAGCGCCCACAAATCGCTGCCACCGAGGTAAACGCAATTTTACCTCGGCAAACGCTCCCTAATCGAAATGATCAAGCAAAATTTCTCACAGGAACTTCGCTCGTGTGAACAATAAGCATTGGACGCGCCAAACGATTTAATAAACCAGAAGCAACACTACCATAGAAAAACTGTTCTAAGCCAGTTTTTGCACTACTGGTCATAGCAATCAAGTCAGGCTGAGTGTTTTCTGCAACTGCAATAATACTCTCGATTGGGCGACCATATAATAAATTCACTTCCACCTCATAGTCATGTTCTTGGAATTGATTGCGCCAATTCAAGAGATAAGTTTTCGCTTTTTTAATGCGGTCTAACTCCTGATGTTTACCCAATTGACTTAACAAGTGTTCGGGAACAACCTCTTCTTTAATTTCTTTATTTAGATTGACGTATGCTGCTTTGTAGCTGGCATTTGTCACTACTCGCATCAAAATAATTTTTGCCTCATACATTTGTGCAATATGTTGCACATGAGGCATAATTTGCTCTGATTCTTTAGAACCATCGAGGGGAACGAGAATACGGTTATTCGTTTTTAAACTAATGTCAGTGTTGCTGGCGGCAATGAGGATGGGACAGGGAGCCCGGTTTAATAAAGCAGAACTAACACTACCATAAATCGCTTTTTTAAGCCCAGAGCGACCTTGACTGGTAATTGCTAAAACATCAATATCCATTTCTTCAATGGCATAGAGAATGGCATCAACCGCAACACCGCGCAGCAAAATCACTTCTGCTGATAAGCCTTCTTGCTCAAATTGTTTTTGCCAATTGTTTAAATAGGTTTTAGCATTATCAATTTTTTGCGGTTTAAAGGTAACTTCTTGTTCTTGCTCAAAATTAATAATTCCACTGCGGGTTGCCGGCTCAATAACCTGTGTAAAAAAGACAGTGGCTTCATCATGTTTGGCTAAGTTCTTCACATGAGGAATAATTGCTTCTGCCGTTTGGGAACCATCGAGTGGCACAAGGATTTTACGATACATAATAATTCTCAGTTTGAGTACAGGGGTTGACGCAATAGAGAAATGATGACTCTATGAAGGGTCAGAGCCATCAAATCAATCATGCTTATTCATCTTGGGCAAAACGTGCTTCTTGCCGAGATGACATAATCGCAGCAATTTTCTCTTCTCGTCTTGCTTCGGCTTCTCGCAACTCTGCCATTTCTAGTTCTCGTAATTCTTGCGAGAGCCCTCGATTGAGGCTATAACACATCACCAGTAACACAATGGCAAACGGTAAACCCGTGGCAATTGCAGCAGTTTGCAAGGCTGTTAGTCCACCCCCCAGGAGTAAAACAGCGGCAACAACTCCTTCCATTACTGCCCAAAAGACTCGCTGGGGAACCGGAGAATCCAATTTGCCGCCTGAAGTCAAATTATCCACGACTAACGAGCCGGAGTCAGAGGATGTCACAAAGAAGATTGTGACCAGGAGAATGCCAACAATCGAACTTAATGCCGTTAAGGGGAAGTTGTCGAGCATGACAAACATGGCAGTGGCAACATTTTCTTGCACCGCACCGGCAATATTAGCGGCATTAGTCAGTTGAAGATTTAAAGCCGCTCCGCCCATTGTAGAAAGCCAGAGAAAAGAGAGAAGGGTGGGTGCAATCAGAACACCCATGACAAATTCACGAATCGTGCGACCCCGGGAAACGCGGGCAATGAACATTCCCACAAAAGGAGACCAAGAAATCCACCAGCCCCAATAAAAGACCGTCCAGCTATTTTGCCAAGTGCTCTCTTCACCGGAAGCAAAGGATTCTGTCCAGAAACTGAGCATCGGAAATCGAGCAACATAATTGCCAATATTTTGGACAAAGGTATCAAAAATAAAGAGGGTCGGTCCTAAAACCAGGACAAATACCATAAACGTTGCAGCCAGATAAAGGTTCCACTCACTGAGTCGACGCACCCCACCATCTAAACCCGCAACTACAGATAAGGTGGCAAAGCTTGTAATAATCGCAATTAAAGTGACCTGGGTGATAACCCCTTCATTAATTGCTGGAATGAGAAAACTTAACCCAGCTGCAACCTGTTGTACCCCTAAGCCGAGGGAAGTTGCTAAACCAAATAAGTCAGCAACAACGGCAAGAATATCAATGACATGACCGGGCCATTCGTAAATCCGTTCTCCGAGTAGGGGATAAAAAACGGAGCGCATTGTTAAGGGCAGTCCGCGGTTGAAGGCAAAAAAGGCAAGTCCTAAACCCACTAAGGCATAGAGTCCCCAAGGATGCAGTCCCCAATGATAAAACGTTAGGGTCATTGCTGTTTCTGCTGCATCGGGGGTTCCTGCTGCGGAGCCAAATATGGGTGGGGGGCTAGTGAAGTGGAACATCGGTTCCCCCACACTCCAAAACATTAAACCGATTCCCATACCCGCACTCAAGAGCATCGCAAACCAAGCAAAGGTAGAAAATTCAGGTTTAGCATCTTGTCCACCAAGGCGAATTCTGCCAAATTTACTAAAGGCAAAAATCAAGATGACACCAAGAAAAATATTCGCAGCGAGGATATAAAACCAGCCACCATAAGTCGCAATACTATTGAGAGTGGCGTTAAAAACGGAAGAGGCTTGTTCCTTAAATACTAAGGTAAGGACAATAAAAAGAAGTACCAAACCCCCAGAGATGGGTGCGACTTGGGGATGAAGATCAAATCCCCATTTTTGGAAGTTGGTATCGCCAGGATAACGTTCTGTTGTTTCTTCCAGAAGTTCCTCTTCAAAATCTGGACGTTTTGATTGTTTAACCATACAATTTTTTCTTTTTCAAAAGTTTTTTGGCTACAGACTAAAGGTACTGCTAGACTTCAAGCGTTCATTAAAAATCTACTGAAGTTTCATTGGACAGATTGAGCTCTTGCAAAACTTATCGTTTTTACCAGTTATAGCGAAAAACGGTTCTTTATACCAGTCTCCTCAGAGGGAAAATCAGAGAAAAAACTGATGGGAATTGTGTGAAAAAGGCGAGGAAAATTTTTCCTCGCCGGGGTAATCCTTTGCTGAGATTTTACTAAAAGTGTCAATAAATTAAGATTTACTAAATTCTAAGCCATGTTCTTCTGCATATCGTTCCATAAAGCGCATAAAACGATCCCATTCTTCTTCTGATTTCATATAATGAACGGCTTCGAGCGCTGTGGGCTTTCCATTCACAAATTTACCTTTCACATCTTGAGTCGAAATAATGCCCTCATCATCAATCAGATACATTCCGGTAATTTCTTGAGTGCTTTCTGCCCCTAAAACTTTCGGATTGTCAAAGCGAAAAGTAGCGGTTCCACTGCTACCATCGCGAGAACGGGTCAAGCGGACATCAGGGATTGTTTCCTCATCAATGCCTCGTGAAAATTGAATAGATGCTGCCATTTTTTTGTTGTGTTTTCCTTCAAAGTAATATCGTACAAGTATTAACACTGAGTGTTACTGAGTCATTGGCACGATGTGGCAAAACTACTGGGGGCATCACACTTAGACTCACTCGGGAAATTTGAAGATAAACGTTACTTTATCGTCTTTCCCTAAAGCCAGCACATCGCCAGAAGAAATTTCTTGACGTTCCCCCTTAGTCACTGCAGTATGATTCACATATGTGCCGTTAGAACTCCCTAAATCTTCAATGTAATATGTTTCGCCTTCGATGTGAATCAGTGCGTGCTCACGGGAAATAATTTCTGCATCAGCAAGACTAGAGAGATCGATATCTGGGGGATGATTACTATTCGGTTTTCCCAGCATAATGGTTGTCTGATCTTCAGGCAAAGTAATCATTTCATCGCTTTGTATATGCAGCAAGTAGGGACTAGTCGATGGTTGTAAATTTGGAGTGGGTTCCTCAGCAGTGGCATTAGAATTTTCTGGATTCGGGTTAGTTTCTTCGGCTTGAGGGAATTCATTAGTGGTTTCGCTCATAACTATCAATCAGTTACTTGGTTCAACATTAATTATATTTCCATTTAACTTGAAATCTGTGCACCTGCTTCTTGATCGAATAGCCACCACAGTTCTCCTTGGGGTTGAATTAGGCGGGCTGGATATTGCAAAGCATCTCCTTGGGCAGCAAAGATTTCCTGCAGAGCGGGACGTTTATTGGCTCCGGTCACTAAAAAAATAACAGCTCGTCCTTGATTAATCAAAGGTGCCGTAAAGCTCAAACGCTTGCTTTCCCCTTTGTTGCCAACGGTAATTAGACGATCGCGCACCGTTAAGGCTTCCGTTTGCGGAAACAGGGATGCAGTATGCCCATCATCACCTATTCCCAGTAATATGATATCAAGGCTGGGCCATTCTCCGGCTCCGCATTGGAAAAATGTTTGCAGGTCTTGTTCATGTTTCTTAGCATCTACAACTGGATCTTGCCCTGTAGTCGGCATGGGGTGAATGTTTTCTGCTGGAATCGCAACGTGATCTAACCAGGCCTCTCGCGCCATTTTTTGGTTACTATCGGGGTGATCGGCAGGAACATAGCGTTCATCGCCCCAAAAGATATGAAGTTTTTCCCAGGGGAGATTTTGCTGAGCCAGTGTTTCGTAAACTGGCTTGGGGGTGCCGCCACCAGCTAAAGCTACGGTGCATTGTCCTCGTTGCGCGATCGCGCTCTGGATTTTTTCCACAATCAGTTGAACGGCGCGCTCAACCAAACTCCCTTGATCTGACAAAATTTCAGTGGGCATTTTCAGTAACTCAATTCAGTAACAATAAAATGTTACGATGGAATGTATGATTTTGACTTTACTGAAGAGTGAGCAAAACTAAAGTCAAAAATTACGCCTTTTTCAACCGCAGAATGCGGCTTGCCATCGTCTCGTGAATCGATGCGGGAGAAAGGCAAACCAAACACCGCTGCTCTGATCACTGGTCAAAAATGGCATAATATTCATATACGCAATATTTCTTTACAAACCTGGTCGCACACCTATGTTTTTTCTGCACCAGTATAACCTTCAGAGTCAGTTTGGCTCATCATCTGTTTGTCAAATTCCCCCTAGCAACGGTAAGGAGAATTAACCCTCTGTGATCGAACGTTTCAAGCAAAACCTGAAAAATGACTTAATTGCGGGTTTGCTGGTCGTCATTCCCTTAGCAACGACCATTTGGCTGACGATTACCATCGCCAATTGGGTGATTAACTTTCTCACCCGCATCCCGAAACAACTCAACCCTTTTGAGGGGCTACACCCCATTTTGACCAACTTGCTCAATCTGGTTGTTGGCTTAGCCGTACCATTACTATTTATTTTGTTCATCGGCTTAATGGCGCGGAATATTGCAGGGCGTTGGTTGCTCGATGTGGGGGAACAAGTCTTACAAGCTATTCCTCTGGCGGGTTCGGTTTATAAAACGCTGAAACAAATTCTTGAAACCCTTTTACAAGATTCTAAAAGTAAATTTCGGCGCGTGGTTATGGTCGAGTATCCTCGCCCTGGCTTATGGACTCTGGCATTTGTCACGGGTAGCGTTAGTACCCAGTTTCAGTCTCATTTATCCAAACCAATGCTGAGCTTATTTATTCCCACGACACCGAACCCAACGACCGGGTGGTACGCCATGGTTCCCGAGGAAGAAGTCATTAACTTACAAATTTCAGTAGAGGATGCCTTCAAAGTTTTAATTTCTGCTGGAATTGTCAGTCCCACGACCACAATTCCCCCTCAGTTTAAGCCGCAACCGCAAAATGGAAAGCCTGCAGCACCCTCCACTGTTGCTGCTACTAACTCTACTGTTTCAGGAGAAACTGAAAATGCAAATGGGCAAGCCAACAATTAATTGAGTTTCAGGGCGTTGACAGGAACCTCTTCCCAAGAATGGACGGTTCGGAGACGGGCAACCCAACCTTGTGCTTTTTGAGTTTCTGTCAAATTTTGTTGAAAGGATTGATGACAATCTTCTGCTGCTTGTTGATTGCAGGATGCAATACAGGCGTAAAGCAAACCGGAAGGATCGAGTTGTTCATTGACCCAAATCGTCATAATCTTTTCCTCCTTATTCAGTGTTCATCATTAGGGTTGGGCAAACCAGCAAGTGTAAACTTTGAACCTTATCCGGGTGACATCACACCTTTAGATTTGCCTACCCTCCTATTTTTCCACAGAATTAGCTGTGATGCGGAAACTTTTAGCTCAGGTTAAAGTTTCTCTGTTTAACGCTGAATTTCTTTACTTTTTTTGACATTAAGGCAACAAATTTTCAGAATTCAGGGGGCTAGCGAGTTGTGCAATTGCGGTTCCTGTCACGCGACAAATCCGCCAGTCGGGCAACACTTGCGCTCCCATTTGCTCATAAAAGGCAATGGCATTTTGGTTCCAATCGAGGACACTCCATTCTAAGCGTCCTGCTCCTCGTTGGTGCGCGATCGCGGCAACAGCCCCTAATAAAGCCCGACCAACACCGAAACCACGATAATCTGACAAGACAAATAAGTCTTCGAGATATAAACCCGGTTGAGTGAGAAACGTCGAATAATTGGTAAAAAATAGGGCAAAACCCACTATTTTCTCTTCCCACTCAGCCACAACTACTTCTGCATAGGGCATTTCGCCAAATAAATGCTCGGCTAACGTTGCCGCATCTCCGGTTACGGCGTCGGAAAGTTGTTCATAAGCAGCTAAGGCTTTAATTAACCCCATAATGGCAGAAATATCATCGCGCCTTGCTGCTCGAACTCGGACAGAATTGATCTCATCCATCATGCCACCGTTTGCTTGATGCTTATAACCACCCTTTTAACCGACGTGCCACTTGGGGGCGTCGTAGCTTCCGCATGGCTTTGCTTTGAATTTGACGGACGCGTTCCCGAGACAAGTTAAACATAAAACCGACTTCTTCTAGGGTGTAGGGTTGGCTGGCATTTAAGCCATAGCGCATGGAAATGACATCTTTTTCTCGTTCGGTGAGAACATCACTCAAAACATCGCAGATTTCCTGATTCATCATCGCTTCATTCATCTGATCTTCAGGCAATCTCATTTCATGATCTTCGAGTAGTTCCAATAACTCCGTATCTTCTCCTTTCCCCACACGATGGTTGAGAGAGAGAGACTGACGACGCAATTGCAAAAGTTGATGAAGTTGCGACTCGGATACATCTAACGCTTCAGCTAATTCAGCTTCTGTGGGATTACGCTGCAATTCTTGTTTAAGATCTCGCTGGGCTTTTTTCAGCTTATTCAGTTTTTCGACAATATGAATCGGCAGACGAATGGTACGAGCATCATTAGCAATAGTGCGAGTAATGGCTTGGCGAATCCACCAATAGGCATAAGTCGAGAATTTATAACCTTTATTGGGATCAAATTTTTCGGCAGCTCGATTTAAACCAATTGCCCCTTCTTGAATTAAATCTAAAAAGGGAACGCCTCGATTGAGATAGCGTTTGGCAATAGAAACCACTAATCTCAAATTAGAGCGAATCATCCGTCGTTTCGCCACTCGTCCCTGATACAGTTTGCGCTCTAACTCTTTAATTCCTATTTCTAGAGTATCTGCTAATGCTTGTTTGCTTGGAGAACAACCCAAATTTTCCGCTAATTCTTGGCGTTGATTTTCGATATCGGCAGCTAACTTAACCTGTTGAGCCAGTTCCACTTCTTCTTCTGGTTTCAGCAGCGGATAACGGGCCATTTCTTTGAAAAAAGCACCAACTGTATCCTCATATTTGCTTCTTTGAGAATGATTGAGGTCACTATTTTCTTCCTGAGAAAAATCGACCTCGACTAATTGCATTGCTGAAACTTCAGTTTCTTCTAAGGGAGAAAGTAAGGTTTCAAAGCCCTCGGTCGGGGTTAGAGACTCATCAGGTTTTGTTTCTTGGCTCGTCATTAGTTTAATGTCTGTCATAGTAAATTAAGTAAAGGTTTAACGTTAATTTAGGTTCAGTTAACCCTATCATCTAGGGTTTTTTTGAATAGTACTGCAATAACTTTGAGAGTAATAATCTTAGATTTATTTGTTTAACAGAATTATCAAGTTGATTTTGTCGCTATTTTGACGATTTGCCAACATACTTTTAGAAAATGATGCGTTTTAGCATTTCAAACGACTATTGAGGATTCTTTTATTTCTTGCTATAGTTTCTGCTCTAACAGTAACATCTCATAGGATGAGCTTAAGGATTTAATAGGATAGTATCAACTACCGCAGGTGGGAAATTAAAAATGGGAGAACAAAAACAATGGGTATGGCGATCGCAGCCTTTACAAAAACGGACGGGGTCAGATATTTTTCAGCATCTCTTCCGCGACAATCTGTCCTATGCTGTTCTTCTGGAAAGTCCTTCTCTTAGCGATCAGCCGCAACTGTGTCGATATTCTCTTTGCGCAGGCAATCCCCGTCAAATTAACCAGCAAATGCAGGTGTGGACTCCACCTGTCGGTAAAATCCTATCCTGTTTGCAGCAGTTGCAAGACCGGTGTTCTGCTGATATTCCTGATGAAGTGAGCCATTTGCCTTTTACGGGCGGGTATTTGGGCTGGCTGGGGTATGATTTAGCTTGGGAAATTGAACGTTTGCCAGAAATTAATCGTGATCCACTGCCGTTTCCGAGGGCGTATTGGTATGAACCAGAAACTTTTGCAGTATTAGATCATCAAGAACAAGTGCTTTGGTTAGCAGCGAGTCATCCTCAGCAACTCGATACGTTAGAACATTGTTTAGAAACCCCTTTCCCTGATTTCTCTGTTACTGCAAGCCGTGAGGTTTCTCCACCCCAATTTCTCACTTCGGCACAAGACTATCAGGCAATGGTTCGTCGAGCCAAGGAATACATCTATGCTGGTGATATTTTCCAAACGAATTTATCTTTGCGCTTCCAAGCGGAAACCCAAAGAGACAGTTGGCAAATTTACCACTCCCTACAAGAGATTAATCCGTCCCCCTTTGCCAGCTATTGGCGTACCCCGTGGGGATCGCTAATCAGTTGTTCCCCGGAACGACTGGTGCAAAGACAGGGAAATCTTTGCCAAACCCGCCCCATTGCAGGGACTCGCCCTCGAGGAGACACGGCAACAACTGATACCAAGCTTGCCAATGAACTCCGCGCGAATGTTAAGGAACAAGCAGAACATATTATGCTGCTTGATCTCGAACGAAATGATCTCGGACGGATTTGTCAGTGGGGAACAGTGAAAGTTGATGAGTTATTGACCATTGAGCGATATAGCCATGTGATGCACTTGGTCAGTAATGTTCAAGGCGTGATGAAACCAGAAACTAGTAGTGTTGATCTAATCCGGGCTTTATTTCCTGGCGGTACGATTACCGGTTGTCCCAAAGTGCGTTGTCTAGAGATTATTGAGGAGTTAGAACCGTTCCGCCGGAGTTTATTTTATGGGTCTTGTGGCTATTTAGACCAACGGGGGAATCTGGACTTGAATATTTTAATTCGGACGCTCTTGTTTGTGGAAGGAACCGTTTGGGGACAAGTGGGGGCAGGAATTGTGGCTGATAGCGATCCGCAACGGGAATGGGAAGAGTCTTTAAATAAAGGTAAGGCTCAGGTGAGCGCAATTACATTATAAAATCGTTTCCTTGCTGTTGAAATCCGGGAATTAACTGCTGAGGAGCACGAGGAGCGATAAGTCCCGCGCTCGATCCGATCGGATGAGCGGCGGGACGGGGCGTTCAAGGTGCGGAAATGAATTCCGCACACAGCCCCTCATCCATGAACTCCTCGTGTGAGTCGAAGCCTTCGATCGGCGGAGACGAACATTACCACCGACAAAGATTTGTGGTAATATTGATTGATGCTAACAATAGACATCTCCATAATAGCAATAACATGGTAAGATTGAAACAAAATTTGTGTGGTGTGCGATGAAATATACTTGGAGTTACATTCAAAAAAATCCAAAGCAAGTTAAA
>JAAANX010000189.1 GCA_009909085.1 Cyanobacteria bacterium GSL.Bin1
GATTACTTTGGTATCAAAGCTAGAGGTTGGGGAGCGTTAGCTGAGTATCTCAATGAAGAAAAATAAACACTTCTTATCCAACCCGATCACTCTCTTTACATCGTCAAATCAACTAAAGTTTACTTTAACGAAAGATTAGGAGATTAATGTTATGAATAAACTGGTCCTAGGAATCACAGCATTTTTATCTATTTTGGGAACTACTTTTATAAGTGCCGAGATGTCTATCTCTGAACCAACACGAAACAATTCGTTTACTAATGGTGACCACTATCCAATTCCCAACCTTAACGGCGTAGAAGCGTACGCTAAAGCACGCAAGCTTGTAATGGCAGAGGGTTGGCAGCCGGTTAATTATAGCGGACATTATTTTTCTATTCATAGAACCGAATGGGAAAGACAAAGACGAGAGAACAACTATTGGATTCGAGAACGCGGCTATCACGAGTTAAAAGAATGCGCTGGCACCGGTGCAGCACCATGCGTCTTTGAATTTAAAGACCCCTACGGAAATCGACTACGATTAGTAACAATCGGTCAATACATCCCTGAAGGTTGGGAAGGTTATGACGAAGACGGCCTACCAATAAAGCTAAAAGAGGAACAGGTGCCAAAACTTGATAATTGGTATTTAGTCCCAAAAGGCAAACAATAGGTGATTACGGATATTCCCTTGGCTGTGTACTTACATAGTTTCAAAATGCCGATGATTTCGGGTCGGAGTAATGATAATTTCAGTCCACTACAGCTAGGTCTTGGGCTTCTTGTTGTGCGATGTTATCCATATTTTTTTTAAGGGTAATGTAATTATATGGGAGTAGCTAACTTTTTGAAGTGAGTAGCTCATAGTCAATCTAACTTTTAGTTTGAGTTAGCATTTTTCTTATTCTTAAAGAGTATGATATTAAAATCAGTTATTAATCTACTAAATTTTACTACATTAACCTTTTTCATAGCTTCACCGGTACTAGCAGAATTAAATGAAATCAATAATTGTCCAAATCAAAATGCTGATATTAATGAAATTGTAGATTGGGAAAGACAGGAAGATGGAACGCAATCCCCTAAGGTAAAAAAGCATAATGCCTATATCATTACCCAAATGGGAAAGTTTGATTGTCAAGTAGAGTGGATAACTGCCTATCGAAATGAGTGGTGGTTGAGATGCGGTAATGGATCAAATATCTGGACAAATATAACTGAAGGAATTTTTGTACAAGATAGAAAAGGGAGTATGTATAAAATGAAATTTCTCAACTATAACTCTTCAGCTACTTGTCACAAAGATAAAGTTATCTATCAAGATAAAGTAACTGCATATCAAAAATCTTTCCAGTTTGATATTTTGATCGAGTCTATATATCAGAGAAAGAAAACTCCTAGACCATCTGGTTTCTAGCTATTGACAATAATATAGCCAAGGTTTGAAGTGACTTCTTCCTAGTAACGCGATCGCGCAATTATCTCAGCTAAACGACCAGTGGGGATTAACCAATTGTTATTAGCAATTTCTTCTAAATCCCTCAGATCATCTAACCCCTTCCTACGCTTTTCTATTGTGTCGAGAGTGATACTAACTAACTCCTCCAACAGGTTAGGAATTGCCAACTGTGTTACCTGTCTGTCTGGATTGTCTGTCCTATACGTCTGGTGAGCATTTTGTATATTGTGTTACAACCTTATTGCCACTATTGAGAATGGGTAACTAAAAAAAACTAAAAGGCTAACAGAAAGATTAGCAAAAAGATCGGTTTGTCTTCGTTCTAACATAAAGAATTAGTTTGTATTACACCGTAGAAATAACATGAGAGAAGTAGCATTTATCTTTGGAATCACAATTGCATTTTTTACTGCAGTTCCTGTAAGAGCTGAACTTTCTCCACAAACTCGGCGGATTCTTACTCAACGTGCTTGCAATCGATTAAGAAACGGATTCACCATAAGCGAAGTTTTAGATGCAGCAGCTTATGAAATACGTCGCAATGATCCAGAGTTAAGACGAGAGTCTACCTATTACGGTTCTGATCCTGTTGGTCGTCTCAGTGGAAGTGTGTCTAGACTTTCTAATTCTGTCAATGAATTAGAAGCACAAAGACAAGCAAATCCACTGGTAGCAGATGGAATTGTTAATTTTTGTCCAGAGTTTAGCCAATATTTAGAAAATCCCCCTCAGCAACCCAAAAAAATAAACAGAAATGAATTATTTCAAGAAACCGATAGACGTTTTTATCAGCGTTATCCCGGTATGAGAGGGCGACAGATACAGCCTCACCAAACAAAATTAATAGAGGAGTGGAAAGCAATTTATCAGCAAGTCCAAGAAGAGTATTCCAGATAACTAATAAAGTGTTGAAGCTACATTTCTGATTTTTACCGCGATCGCGCTGGCGAACAATGGCGAATGCAGGGTTTCTACAATGGCGGACTTGGTTAACAAAATTTTCCCGATTTTGTTAAATTTAATTCTCTCACCACTTTGGGTTGTTGCTTTATCTTGAAAGATCCCTCTTGTTTGGAGCTGGTGTCAATCTTTAATTTGATGCGTTTACCCTGGGATTGCACTACCTTCGATTTGGCTTTACCAGTGCCTAAACTTCTCTCCCTATATGACCTTTCCTACGTTGCATCTCTGCATTGCGTATTAATTCAATTATATCAAATTGTTAGATCAAACTCACCTCCATAAATACCTGTTAACAACTTTTCTATTGTCTGCTTTTTGGACTTCTTAGCTTTCAATAATTTCTTAGCTAATTCAATCGCTTCTTCCTGAGTTAATTCAACTTTATTAAAGTCGTTAACAGGTTTATTGTTATCAAGAATTAATATTAAACTAGAAAGCATATGAGCCATAGCCTCTGGTTGATCATATAGCTCTCTGTAGTTTGTGGTAATTCGATCAACCAAAGGCTTTATTTCTTTGGGTATCCGAGCATGAGTCGTTTCATATGGGCGTATAGCCGACATACCTGCAAAATAGGACATGACACAAAGTTTTGTAACTTTTTAGGCGAATTCAGGGTCAAAACATTACCAAAAATGGTTATTAATGGGCAAATTTTTCATGATTAGCGACGTGCAAACTTAATTTTCTGTACTCTTGTCATCTCAGCCCAACTATCTTTTTTGGGGAAGTTCATTATTTATGTTGGCCACAGCTTGCTGACAATCTGCTCTGAAAAGTTTTCTGTAAGGCAGTTTTAAGCATTTCGCAATACGAAAAACAAAACTGTGTCTTTATATTACTTAATATCGTGTCCTATTTTGCGCATATGTCGGCTGTACCCGATTCATACGTAGTCGTTAACTCGCTCATGACTTGTTCATTGCTACTGACAACTTTATCTTCCAGATTGCTGTGCCTCCGTCAGCATATATTTGAGCTTTCCTCAAACCATTAGCTTCTGAGACAATCCTTCCCTCACAAGACATTTAGCTGACTGCCTACTCTGATATCTGATGAATCAGAGAGAACTTATGAGGGTTACTTCGTTCCCAATTTCCGTTTTGCGTTGAACTTAGGCTCTCACTTTCCACCAGGTTTTATTGAGGGTACTAATCAAGTCGGCTCGGCAACCGCTTGCCTCTTATATCCTTTCCCTTTTGAGCAAGCCCATTAACCCGTTTGAGCTTGTTCACACTAATGATGGTTCACCCATGAGTTCACGTTAAGTTAGCCATATTCAACTTTGCTTGACGGGGTTCTCTGGACGAGTTCAGAGTTACCGCCTTTTATCCCTGCTTCACAAGATTGAGAGTCAGTCTCCCCCATGAGGGATATGCTGTTACTCCAGTACCAGGAGAGTTGGAATTGTCCCATAAGGACTCACCACACGGAAATTGAGTTATCAAGGTTGATACCTTGACTCTGCTTTATTTCAAACCTGAATTTGGTTTGACTTGGGCAGAAACGAATCGCACGCCGAGATATGTGTAAAATAGTGCAAGATAGACCTCTAACTCTCGCTGTATCTAGCTTTCAAAATAAGACGCCTAAAAAAGTTGATATTTGACATCTATTTCATTGCCTAAAATAAGCCAGTAATCAAAGAGAATGAACAGAAAAAGAGGCTTCCCCTATTTGGTATCCCAAAAACAGTAGTCAAGATTCCTCAAACCTGATCAAAAGGGGTTTGGCCAAGAAGCAGGCTTCAATCACATCAATCATGACATGAGTAGACTAAAATCTTTTGACAGATTAGCTATCACTTGCCCTCATTAGTTCCAACTGGAAAAAGGACGCACGAGATGGATTCTCAGACCCCCAACCGGAAACTCGATATACCTGATTCCCTAAAGCTACTATCCGGATTAGATGAAACTGTAATCGATCAGGTGCGGGAAACTTTGAACAACGTTCTAGCCAATGGGGGATGGGATGTCTCGGTTCTCTTACCCAAGGTTAACACCCCCATCACGATTGAACGGGAAGCTTCGGGACTGGTTCATATTGAAGCTCAAACCGATCTAGACACCTTTTTGGGACTAGGATTTGTCCACGCCTTTGATCGGCTATGGCAAATGGATTATCAAAGACGGATAGTCGCTGGAAGGCTAGCTGAGATTGTTGGTCCTGATGCGGTAGAGCAGGATATTTTACAACGTACACTGGGTCTCTATGAAGCGGCCGAATCGGCCTATGACAACCTAGAGACGGAAACCAAAGCGATCGTAGATGCTTACACCGCAGGCATTAATGCATTTCTGTCTCTGGATTGGCCACTGCCTTTTGAATTTCAGGTATTGGACTACGAACCGGAACCGTGGACTCCTGAGGATGTCCTGGCTGCCATCAAGCTGAGAAGTTTTGCGCTTTCAGGCAATTTCCAGTCGGAGCTGTTCAGGGCTGAACTAATTAGCGAAGGCTTCACCTTAGAACAAATCAATACCATTTTCCCCCCCGATTCGGGTGAGGAAACGATTCTTCAACCTGAAGATGTATCAGCGTTGAACCTAGTCTCAACCGCGGATGAGGAGACTTCTCTCAATTCCAGTGGCTTGACCAATTTAGACCCTTCAGTGTTGGATAATTTCTCGCTCCTGACCCAGCCCCTGGCGCAAGATAACCTTCAGGCGTCCAACAACTGGGTCGTTTCAGGAGAGCGCACAACCACGGGCAAACCCTTCCTGGCCAACGATCCCCACTTGAGCATGGAATTACCTCCCATCTGGTATTCTGTGCATTTAGAATCACCGAACTTCAATGTTGCTGGTGCATCAATTCCAGGAGTACCGGGAATTGCAATTGGTTACAATGAGCGCATCGCTTGGGGCGCCACGAATTCTCAAGTCGATGTCCAAGACCTTTATCTTCTCGACTCCTCTCAAATTCAAGTTGATCCGGAGCCGGAAGTAATTGAGGTTCGCGGGGACGAACCGATTCTCCTCACTACCCGTTCCAGTCAATTGGGTCCTGTAATTTCCGACGCTTTGGATTTAGAAACCCCCCTGGCGCTGCGCTGGCCTGGTCTTGAAGAAACCGATGGCACTCTAGAAGCTTTTTTGGGGATTAATCAGGCAAGCAATTGGGATGAATTTAAAAGCGCGCTCGAATCCTACGTGACACCGGTTCAGAATTTTGTTTACGCTGATATCGGTGAAGAGGGTGATGTGGGGAATATCGGCTATATCGCACCTGGTCAAATTCCAGATCGACAAACCACACATACCGGACTCACGCCAGTTCCGGCTTCGCCTCAATTTGATTGGAAGGGTTTCATCCCCTTTGACCAATTACCTCAAACCTTTAATCCCGAGCGGGGATATATCATCTCAGCGAACAACCGAATTGCTCCAGATTCGTATCCCTATAATCTTGGCTTTGAGTGGGCCGTCCCCTATCGAGCCGAGCGAATTCGCGACTTGATCAACAGCCAAGCCACCCTTTCTCTTGAGGATATGCAAGCCATTCAGCTTGACCAGGTGAGCTATCTCTATCGGGACTTTCAGCCCATTCTGCAAGCCCTCAAACCCATTTTGAACAATTGGGAGCCAGCTCCTCAGGAAGCCCAACACTGGCTCAACCAACTGCTGCATTGGGACGGAGACGTCAATCCTCGTTCGCGCCAAGCAACTGTATTTGAAACCTGGTATAACGAGCTGACGCGTCTTCCCGCCAGTCTGCTTGGTGAAGAGTTTTTAGAGGGAAACTTACAGGAACCAGCCCCTCGTTTCTTGCTTAACGCACTGACGCAGGAAGGTTACCTGGATAGCTTAGCCGAGTTTCTACCGTCTACCTCTCCTGCCTTTTATCTCAATTTAGCTGCTCAAAGCTTTGTGGAAGTCGTTGACTGCTTTGAGGGTCAGATTCCGCAATGGGGAGAAATCCATGAGGCAACCTTTACCCATCCCCTTCTTCCACTTTCCCGCCAGGTGCCGTTTGGAGGAGACCGTTATACCATTAATGTCGGTACCTATGATTCGGATACCTTTGAGTTCGATACGAACGGAGCGACCTATCGTCAAATCATCGACTTAAGCGATCCGACCAACAAGTCTGTCTTCATCCAAGCTCCAGGTCAGTCAGGGCGTATTATCTCTCCCTTTTTCGATAATCTTTTGTCACTATGGCAGAATGAGCAATATTTTCCCCTGACGAGTGATCAGGATGAAGGGGGGCAACGATTAGCTATTGACCCCGATGGCAGGATGCCAGTCCCATTTGCTGATCGCGATGCCATTGGCGACCAGTTAATGGAGGGGGGATTGACTCAGCTTGCTGATGGTGAAACCAACACGTTTGAGTTCGAGATTGATGCTGACAATTGGCTCGGATTAGGTGTTCAGGAAGATTTTAGAAATCTTGAGAGGATTATTGATGATCTGAGTTTGGGAGTCAATGACGATCGCTTCGAGCAGATGGTTCGAGAAGAGAACAACCCACTCGGACGCTGGGTTGATGCTTTTGAAGACCTTTCCACCAGTGGAGATCAAGTCTTCAATGATCTCGTTGCCAGCTTCCCAAGCGCTTGAAGGGCTTCTAAGTAAGAGTTTTGAGGGGATATTGCACTTTTTTGCATTGCTATCGGCTCTACCCGCTAAAAAAGTTATTATTTCCTCATATCTTTGAGCATAATCAAGTTGAAATTTGCGCCGTAAGGTGTTGATGGTTTCATTCAGAATTTGGGTACTAATCCAAGGCGTTCCCGCTTGTAGACACTCAACGGCACGTTGTTGTTTGTCGGGTTCATCTTCAGAATAACCATAGATAATGATATTGGTATCGAGAAAAATGTTAACGGACATTCGCTTCTTCTCGATTAAACTTAAATCCTTTAGTCTTGAGAGAGATTGCTTGAAAAGGAGAGGTGGGATTGGGTTGGACTGATTCTTCTACTGGTTCAGAATCATCTAAAACCAGGACACGGATTGTTTTCCCTTCCCATTGGCTGGCATATTCAGGAGGGAGTGTAACGATTCCATTTTGGAGAATGGTCTTAAATTCAATAGCTTGCATGGTTGAGTTGGATGCAAATTTCGTTGGAAACTTAACAGAAGCTAATTTAAGGATAATTAATTTTTCACAGTCAAGGCTAAGATCTACGTTAGGAATCAGGGGGAAGCGCGATCGGGCAAGAGCCGATAGCGCTTTAGAATAGTACAAGTTTCGCTTGAAAAAGCGAGTGCGAAATTCTGGGATTTCCCACGGGGCTTTCCAGGTGCGGAAATGAATAGCCTACGGCACGAGCTTCGTTCTACCGCACATAGCCCCTCCAGAATGGAAGACGCACTCAAGACATGGAAGATTTGAGATCAATGAATCACTCAAAAATGGCATATTTTGCTCAGGAAGACATTTTGCACCTCATGATTTCCGATGAATCGGAAGCCGACAGTCGCGAAATTAGTCCCAATATTACAGCAGAACTCAATGAAGCCGGAGAGTTAATCGGTGTGGAAATTCTTCAGGCAAGCTCGTTGATCAAAGAGACAATTTTAGAATCAGTGCAAGCTCAGTTATCCCAAAAAACGGAATAAGAGGAGGAAGTCGGCGCGATCGCGATCAAATTGACTTCTAAAATAAGAATCCTTTTTTGGTAAGGGTTTCAGCATTTTTATTTTCCTTAGCGACCAAAATTTCTCCATTGCTTTACCAAGGCGAATTGGGGTTCTTGTCATGTTACCTCATTGCTAACACTTGCTAACAGATAGGAAATCATGAGCACTGATTTGCTCTAGATTTAACCAATCCCTCCGCATTTCTTTTAAGACTTGGCGATAGTCGGATCGGGCGCTCGCGCTATTCCTCCCCTTCATTTCTGTAATGGGGACACCGTTTAAGCAAGCGTTTTGATGCACTTTATACGCTCGGACAACCCCCTCAAACGTTGAGATCGAAGCATTAATTAGAGAAAGTTGGGCTTGTTTGACCTCATTCTTACTCCGAGGGTCTACTTTAGTTAAAAGAACGCGATAGGGAATTCCCATTGGCGCAATCACTGACTGTACGGTCTCGATCATTGCCCTGAGATCCATCGGTGACGGTTGAGTCGGCAGTATTAAATAATCGGATGTTTTGAGGACTGCTTTCAATCCATCTGACTTGAGTGCGGGGGGAGTATCTACAACAATCAAGTCATATTCTTGGATCGTGCGGAGTTGAGACAGGACAAACGGATCGGCTTCTTCAGCCAATTCAAACTCACCATCCCATTCCTCCAACCACCAGCTGGCTGATCCTTGGGGGTCGCTATCAACCAGGAGGGTTTTACTTTCCTTGGCTAAGATTGCTGCCAGGTTAACAGCAGTCGTTGTCTTCCCGACACCGCCTTTGCCATTGGCGATCGCTATGATTTTTACTACCATCTTTTGTCAGTCTATCAGTTCAAGAGTCTGTAAGCTTGTTGATCTGACCGTATTTTGTCGGTTTCAGTTTCGGAATCCAAGGTTTTCTGTGATTTCACCGAGTAACGAGTGCCAAAAGGGTGTAGCCTTAGATCTAATTGAGCGTATCACCCACTTGCGGTATGAAAATTGATCGGTATGGGCAAGCCAAGATTCTCACCCCTGAAGAAATCCAGTTAGTCTTCAGCGAGGGATTAACGAACTCGCGCGATCGCGCCCTTTTCGGCATCTGTCTTTATGGGGCAACCCGCATCCGAGAAGCTTGTAGTTTAAGAACGGCTGACGTTTATACCCGCAAAGGCACGCCCCGTTGCGACCTGATTATCCGTAAGGAGAACACCAAAGGAAAACTCGCCACTCGCACCATTCCTGTTATTGAAGAATTACGCTCTCTTCTCATTGACTACTACCCACAACCGCGAAGATGGTTTTTATTCCCCGGTCGTCATGGGAAAGGACATCTTCATCCAGACAGTGCGGGTCGCATCCTCAGACAAGCTTGTCACCAACTCGACCTGGAAGGCATCTCCACTCATTCCTTCCGCCGCACCGCTTTAACCCAAATGAGCAATGCTGGAATTCCGCTGCGAGTCATTCAAAAGATCTCGGGTCATCATTCCTTAGACGTTCTACAAGAATATTTAGAAATTACCCCCGAACAGGTGAGGGGAGCCGCTTCCTCTTTATCGATGTTAGGTTACTCAGATCATAAGGCCTCAACCCGGCCCCCTGATCTCGATTTAGAGGAAAGTTGGAAAAATGAACACAGAGAAGACAAACAGCAAGCAAAATGGGAATTTTAGTTGCCCCTTTCCTTCACTAACTCCTCTCGCAGAACCCGCCGAAGGTCATTTTCAGTCAGAGGTCGCTCTGACGAATTCTTCAGATCAGCCTTTAAAGCCTCATTAATTAATGTCTGATAACCCAAGCCTCTCGCTTCGGCACGTTTTCGGAAACTCTCTAAAATTTCGTCATCCAAATAAATCGTAATTCGAGTTTTCCCTTTTGATGAAATGGCAGCTCCACGCTTGCCTTGAGAAAAATCATATTCATCCCTCATAAGCCTTAGCCTCCTGACGTGTGGCGCGACGAGCCGAGATCACTCGAAAGACCTCACCACGCATTGTGTAAACAACAACCAGTAAAACCCCAGCGTTGCTCATCCCCAGTGCAATGAAACGCTCTTCCTCCACCGCATCCGGATCAAGTTCATGGATGGCAAACGGATTGCCGAAGGCAAGTAGCTTCGCTAGATCGAAAAACACCAACTCAGCATCGGCAAAAGAAACACCATGTTTCTGCCAATTAATTTGTGCTTTTCTGGGATCGTACTCGATCCTCTCCTCATACATATATTATATGTATTCAAAAAAGTTCAGACCAGACTCTTTGATCGGGAGTGCCCCTTGCTCTCGTTAAAAAACACAGATCACAACCTTGCTGACCGCCCTGATCTTCAGGAGAGGGAGGAAGAGTTTAAAAATGAAAGAAGCGAGAGTCAATCGCCAGTGAATTCAGAAAAAGAGAGAGATTAAGGAGAAGTCTAGGTCGGGAAAATGGGATTTTGTAATTAGGTATCGGGAACGACCGTTAGAATTTTTACCTCGTCAAGCATCCCCTTACCCGCGTCAATATAAGGATCTGTGTGTAGCAAACTACTACTCTACCAAGGGAATTATGACAGGCTAGGAGTCGGATAAAGACGCTCCAGTTTCACCCGAGCATCAACGGCAGAAAATTGCCAATCCACAGTGGCTTGTTGACCATTGCGAGTCTCTTCCCAAGCGGTAATTTCTTGGTTAAGTTCTTCAACAGAGGGAATACGCCGATTCAAGCATTGCCGAGACAACACGGAAAATTCCAACTCAATCATATTGAGCCAGCTCCCATGCTTGGGAGTGTAGTGAAATTGCAAACGGTTCAGAATTCGTCTCGCTTCCTCAGGCGGAAAAGTTTGATACAACGCTGCTGGGGTATGAGTGTTGAGATTGTCAAGCACTACCCGGATGAAATCAGAAAAAGGAAACAGAACATCAACCAGATCTTGCAGACACAAAGCAAAGTCTTGATTGGTTCGATGGGGAGTGACCTTGAGATGTCGCCATCCGGTTTTGGGTTGGAAAAATCCAAAGAGATTGCAAGTGCCTTCTCGCTTATATTCGTAATCGTACCGTTGTGGAGAACCTGATTGGGCAGGAATTGGGCTTCGGGTTTCGCTAATTAATTGCACGGGTCGTTCATCAAAGCAAACCACTGGCACTTGGGGATCATAGGGGGATTGATACAACTCTAAAATGTCTTCCATACGCCAAATAAAATCAGCTCCCACCTTAGGAATACACCATTGCTTGTTTAACCACGGCTTGAGGCGTTTTTTTTCAGACGTTTGCGAACGGTTTCATCGGAAATACTTTCCACTAATTTCACTTCTACTAATCGGTCGGCTAAAAGCTGCATTGTCCAGCACTGTCGTCCGGCAGGGGGGTCACTACAGGCGGTAGCCACAAGAAACGCTTCCCCTTTTCCATCGAGCTTGGGTTGACCCCCTCGACGAGGGCGTTCTGAAAGGGCAAATTCCACTCCCTGCTCCACACATTTTTGTCGCGTCCGATGTACGGTCGATTCCCCAACATGCAACATCTGGGAAATTGTGGCGTCCAGAGTGACCTTCATCCGCTAACAGCAGCATCTGAGCACGCTTCAACTTGCGAGCTGAGAGAGAACCTTGGGAAGTTAGCTGATGTAGTTCTTCTCGTTCCTGGGAAGTGAGGTTAACAATATATTTTTCTGGCATTGAACATCTGGATTTTTTTCCAGTTTCTCATTCTTTCCTCCACTGTCAAAATCCAGTTGGTACAGTACTACTTGGAATTTCATATAAATATAAACCCAGATGCGAAATGTGGAGTATAAATCTGAAACAAGGGTTTTAGAAATTTCCATAAATACTCCACCGAGTAATTTCCAAAAAACTACTAAAGGTGACCACTAATTATACGAGCAGTTTTTTTAGAGATAATTGATGGTTTTGGGTCGAATTATACGCTCAGTTAGTCCAAACTTAACCTAGAACATTTCTTATACGTACAGTTTAAGAAATAATTCTAGTTAAACAATTCTAATTATACGCGCAGCGTTGTTTTCTGTCCGTTTGCTGTCGGATCGCCAACTAAGTCGATGTTTGCTCGCCACTTGTAATCAGGAGGATTATTAGGTAAATAATTAACTTTAAATTCAACAACTTGATCTTGATCTAAAGAATCAAAATTATTCCTTTTTATATCAAAATAAATCTTTTTTCCGGGCAAACACTCAGAAGTAATAAATCCATAATCATAATTAAGTATTTTTTTTACTTTACCTTTATCGGACTTAATAAAAGAGAATTGCGACTCATTATTAAATACTATCACTTTACCTTTCATTGGATATTTTAAATTTTTACAAATTGTTTCGATCAATTTTTCAGTTTTATTTAGATTTTCATCACTTTCATTTTTAATAATTTCATTAATGATCTCGTACAAATCCTTATTTTGACTAATATAAAGATCGAATAATTCGATGAGGGCCCAACTTTGATCAGGAACTTTATTATCATTTAGTTCCTTATTTATAAAATAGCTTTCCAGCAATTTTTCTTTAGCTTGATCGAATAAATGTCCCTTTTCAACTTCATCTTCTTCTAAATTCATTAACTCTTTATAAGTTATTCCTAAATTTTTTAAAGTAAGAGAGGATCCATGAAGGTTTTTACATTCATCATTGATTTTACAACTTATCTCTAAATATTTTCTTGCGTTTTCAAAATTACTTCTTTTGTTTGGTCCTTCTGATTCTAATCTACCTAACCATAAACAATACTCTCCTAACTGTCCTAGTACAATATCTATATAAAGAAGCTGTTTGTGTTGCTGACTCTCATCATACTTCCTTAATTTATTGCCTAAATTTTTAACAGCCTTTTCACATATTTTTTTAGCTTTTCTTACCCATTGTCTACTATTTTCATGCTTGAAGTCCTCTGCTTTAGCTTTTGAAAAGTATAACCTAGCATAGTATATTTTTAATAATAACTCTGGCACTAGATCTTCAGGAAATAAATCTACATTATTTTCTATCTTTATATTGTTCGCAATTGTAGAAATATTTCTTAAATAGTTTTTAGCTTCTTCAAATTTATTTTTTATTTTATTATTATAAAAATACAAATTAACAATTTTTCCTAAACATCTTATTTTTAATTGGCGTTTCGTGATAATAGAAAGGTTTTCGTTGTCATTAATGTCGCTTATTACTTGTTCATTAACAAGGTCAACAAAATATTTAGCATGTCGTTGTTTAGCTTGAGCCAACGTGATGTAGTCTTCTAGGTTAATAATGTCTTTGAGTAACTCGTTAAGATCACCGTTCAGCATGTCTTTGGAAAATTCGTGAATCAAGGGATGCGTTATTTTGTAGCGTTGTTTATAGGCTTCCCCGTCACCGTCGTGATTAAGATGATCAATAAAAGAAATTCTGTGAAGTGCTCGTAAAAAGTTATTTTTTACCTGCCGTTCGTTATTTTTTACCTGCCGTTCGTCGTAGAATATTGTACTAGCTAAGGATAGAGAAAAGCCATTCTTGGAACAAACTCCTAAAGATGCAAAAAAAGCAATCGACTCAGCAGTTTTTAATATTTTGATACTCAAAAAGAAGGAAGCCCAAACACTTTCATCCTTGTTTACTTGTGCATTTTGACCGGAATATAAGTTAACAAACTGAGATTTCGTTTCTTTAAGTTCGTTACAATATTTACAAAGTGACTCGCGTTCGTAAAAATCATCGGTCAGATTAATACCAAGGTTTTTGATTGCTAAAGGTAACCTTCCTACTTCCTCTACAATTTGTTCCGCTATATCTCGATTAGATTCTATTTCTTTTCGCTGACTGTAAGGATTCAGGGATAAGGGTTGACAGGAGTCAAAAAAGGGTTAAGCTGAAGCCATGATGATGAGCCAAGAGCACTCGTTCCCCAAGGCGGAAGAACTGAGCC
>JAAANX010000190.1 GCA_009909085.1 Cyanobacteria bacterium GSL.Bin1
GTTTGATGGGTCACGGTATCGGGTGGGACCCGCTTCAGCAGGGGCATATCCGGGACCCGCTGCTTATGGCAATGGCGGACCGTTAACCGTTACCGACTGCAACGTGAAAGTGGGGAAACTACAACCGCAGTTCTTTCCGAAAGTATTTGGAAAAAATCAAGATGAACCCCTCAATAGTGAGATTGTTGAGGCAAAATTTCAGGAATTGACCGCAAAAATTGGGGATCATCGCCTGCCAGAAGCCGTTGCATCGGGTTTTCTTGCTATTGCAGTGGAAAAAATGGCAAACGCGATCAAAAAAATCTCCTTAGAAAAAGGCTATGATGTCTCAAAATATACCCTCTGCTGTTTTGGCGGTGCAGGGGGACAACATGCTTGTTTAATTGCGGATGCCTTAGGCATGAAGCGAGTGCTGATTCATCCGTATGCAGGAGTTTTATCCGCTTATGGCATTGGTTTAGCGGATATTCGGGTCTTGCGAGAAAAAGCGGTGGAAGCCAAATTGACACCCGATTTAGACTTAAAATCCCTCTTTTCTCCCTTAATTACAGAAGCGCAAGAAGAATTAGCAAAACAAACTAATACTTCCTCGCCAGAAAGAACCACCACCCAGCAAAAAGTGCATCTGAAATACGAAGGAACAGACTCGCCTCTCTTGGTGAACTTTGCCAGCTTAGACCAGATGCAAGCGGAATTTAATAGCATTCATCAGCAGCGGTATGGCTTTGTTATGGAAGGAAAACCCTTAATTGTAGAAGCGATATCCGTGGAATTGATTTATGAAACCGAACCCTTAGCAGAAAAAACGGTTCTCCGTTCCCGAGAAACGCCACCGCAACCCATCACCACCGTTTCTGTTTATACCGGCGAGAAATGGCACGATACCCCAGTTTATCAACGAGAAGATTTACAGCCAGGCGACTCCATTCCCAGTCCAGCGATGATTATAGAACCCACAGGAACCAATATGATTGAACTGGGTTGGGAAGCAATGGTAAATGATCATGGTCATCTGATTCTCTGTAAGCAAAGCGAAGCCGTCAAGCAGACCGTACAACCCACAGTGACAGAAACCCCTGATCCCGTGCTTTTAGAAATTTTTAATAACTTGTTCCGTTCTATTGCTGAACAAATGGGAACAACGCTACAAAATACCAGTTATTCGGTGAATATTAAAGAGCGATTAGACTTTTCTTGTGCCATTTTCGACCAAAACGGGCAATTAGTGGCAAATGCCCCTCACATTCCGGTTCATTTGGGTTCCATGAGTGAGAGTGTGGGCAGTTTAATTACAGCGCAACAAGGAAACTTAAAACCAGGGGATGTCTATGTTCTGAATAATCCTTATAACGGTGGAACCCATCTCCCTGATGTTACGGTAATTACCCCTGTTTTTGTCGATGAGAGTGCATCACCTCTATTTTATGTGGCATCCCGAGGACATCACGCCGATATTGGCGGCATTACCCCTGGTTCCATGCCTCCTTACAGTACCCACATTGAAGAAGAAGGGGTATTACTGGATAACTTCCTCCTCGTGGAAAACGGACACTTCCGAGAAGAAGCCCTTGTCGAAAAACTTACTACGGGTGACTATCCGGTGCGAAATGTTACTCAGAATATTGCCGACTTACAAGCGCAAATTGCAGCGAATGAGAAAGGTGTTCAAGAGTTACTGCGGATGGTGGAACAGTTTAGCTTGGAAACGGTACAAGCGTATATGTTCCATGTGCAAAACAATGCAGAGACAGCGGTTAAAAAAGTAATTGAACGGTTGCGGGAAGGGAGTTATCGCACCGAGTTGGATACAGGTGGACACATTCAAGTCCAAATTTTAATTAATCGCGAGACCCATCGCGCCACCATTGACTTTACCGGCACTTCTCCCCAACAAGCCAGTAATTTCAACGCACCAGCAGCAGTTTGTAAAGCAGCGGTACTATACGTTTTTCGGACGCTGGTGGATGATAATATACCGCTGAATGCCGGTTGTTTGAAACCACTAGATATTATTATCCCAGAAGGGTGCTTATTAAATCCCACTCCGCCGGCGGCAGTGGTAGCTGGCAATGTGGAAACCTCTCAGTTAATTGTGGACACCCTTTATGGGGCGTTAGAGGTGATGGCAGCCTCTCAAGGGACCATGAATAATTTCACCTTTGGTAATGACCGCTATCAATATTACGAAACGATTTGTGGCGGTGCGGGGGCTGGTAAGGTCTTTAAAGGGGCGGATGCAGTACATACCCACATGACCAACTCCCGTTTAACTGACCCAGAAGTGTTAGAGTGGCGCTTTCCGGTATTGGTGGAAGAGTTTAAGATTCGAGAAAAGAGTGGCGGAAATGGGCAATATCAGGGCGGAAATGGCGTGATCCGTCGCATTAAATTCTTAGAAGCGATGACAGCAGGAATTTTGTCTGGTCGTCGTCAGTTTGCCCCGTTTGGTTTAGCCGGGGGTGAGTCGGGAAAACCAGGACGCAATGCTGTTGAAAGAAATGATGGCACCCTTGAGGAGTTAGACAGTACGGCAACCGTGGAGATGCAACCGGGAGATGTTTTTATTATTGAAACTCCAGGCGGTGGTGGATATGGTCATTCTGAGTAATGGTTAGAGGAACAGTTCTGCAACAGGACAGCTAAATTCAGATAACAGGTGACTGGTTAAGGTATCTTCAGCGAGTAAGGTAACAGCTAATTGTAAAACAGCTTGTTCCCGTCGATAGACTTTAACTTGTTGTTGCTGATAGTCTACAATGCAGTATTCTTGTACACCTTGGGTGGAGTAAAGTTTTCGTTTTAATTCTAGATCGCGCTGTTTATCTTTCACTCCTTTGGATAGCACTTCCACCACTAATTCTGGTGCGTCGGTGAGGTGTCCAGATTCATCTAAGCATGCTTCTAAACGCTGGTTACTTGCCCAAACGACATCAGGAATGACGCTATCGGTTGTTGAAAAAATAATACCAGGGGTAACCGTACTCCGTCCTAATCCTGTTTTCCGTGACCAAGCCTGTAACACTCCATAAACATTCCCGGTTACTTCCTGATGCCTCCAATGAGGCGCACGAGTCACAAAGAGTTCTCCATCAATAATCTCATACCGCTTGCCATCTTCCGGAAACAGTTCTAAATCAGTAATTGTCCAGTATAAGTTGTTCCTGGTTTTCATAATTTAACCGACTAGGCGATTAATATCATTAGCTTGTCTTCCTTGTCTCCCTTGTCCAAACTCAACCCACCATTTGAAAACGAATGAACAACTACTGCGTTCCGCGCCACGTTTTCCAAGCCACTCTCACGCCTGTAATCACTCCTCGGGTTTGCTTTCTCACCCCTTGCGCTTGATTTTTAGCCGTTGTCACACCGCGATCGAGCTGTTTTGCCACTTGAGATGCATTTTTCACCCCCGTATTCACTTCATTTGTCAGTTCCGCTACTTCTTCACCGGTGAGACGAATAGCGTCTAAGGTTGACGGGAGTTCTTTTTCTAACGTATCAAACAATTTTTCTGCACTACGAGCGACTCGCGCTAGTTCCAAAAAAGCCGGAAACGCCGCGACTAGCACGGCGGTGAGACTAATGGCAACTAAAAATAAGGACAATGCCAGCCAAAATATTGGGTCACTCATGCTTTATTATCAATCAGTGTTGCATCCTACAGATCAAAGATCAGGGTTATCGGGTGAAACAACCCTCTCAGCTTTCCGAATCATCCGTTGATTCATCCATTTCTAATCCTTTATGAGAGGACTTCAATTCTTTCCATAAGTCTTTAATTTTGTGATAGGCTTCTTGAGAACTGATTTTACCACCGGTTTCTAAATTACAGATATAGCTGACTTTCTGCGCAAACTCTTGTAAATTTGCGTTAAAGACAATGTTTTGGGGATAGGCTTTCCCTCGATAGGGATGATGGGGGTAAAGAAATTCATCTTTACTCGGGTTAGATTCTGGCATACTATTAAC
>JAAANX010000191.1 GCA_009909085.1 Cyanobacteria bacterium GSL.Bin1
TAGTATAACGCAAAAACGGTGAAGATGTGTTCGTCTTCGGGGTATTGAACCCCTCGACTCACCACTCCTCATCCCGTCGCCCACCCGATCGGGTAGAGCGCGGGGCTTCCCCGTGACAAGCTAAAAGTTCAGCAAGTCATTTATTTCCCCCAAACACTGAACATTGCGGGTTTTTTATGGCAGAGAGGACACAGCGATCTTGCTATAATGTCCGTGACTGCTTGAACTTAACATTTGTATAAAAATCATAAGAACTTTTATGAAACCTGCTGTTTCCATCGAACACTCAAGAAATTGACGGTGTTTGATATCTAAATCATTGACAACTGAACGCAATTGCAAGTTATTCACGATTCATTTCAGTCAATTAAATAGCTTATCATTACTATTCACGACTACCTGGCAATCAATAGTTGCTCAGTTCCCTGCCAGAGCTTGGTCATTATAATGAAGTCATGTTCTTGCTAGAAAATATCAGCCAAATCTACAATTAATCCTGGCAATAACTCTTCACCAGACAAACTACTAGGATGATTAATTACCTCTTTGTCTCGACCCACACGATAAATTTCGACTTTTTTAGCATCGGGGTTAATCAACCAACCGAGTTTTACCCCGCAAGTCATGTACTCGTTCATTTTTGCTTGTGTGGTTGACAGCTCATCAGTTGGAGATAATAGTTCGATTGCAAAATCGGGGTCGATGGGTGCAAAACCTCTTTTTTGTCTATCGCTAAGGCTGTTCCATCGCTTGCTCGCAATCCAACTGACATCAGGAGAACGAGTGGCGCCATTAGATAACTTAAAACCTGTAGAAGAATCAAATACAACTCCTAACTTAGTCTGACGATTCCATGATTGAAGCTGATAGATGAGATCGGCATTTTTCTCTCCTGTAAGACTTCCTGTGGGCGACATAACAATTAATTTTCCTTGAGCATCGGTTTCAAACCTCAGTTCGGGATTTTCACGACATAACTGCTCCAAAGTGCGATCGCTGATCGAGTCAGTAAAGGCTCTGATATCGATGGTGTATGTCATTTTGTCTATTGGGTTTTAATGCTTTGTTAGGGGAGCTAAGTCAATTCCAATTTTACTTTTCTTCTGGATGATCTCGCTTTTTTTCTACTCTTTGATCCGGAAAGTGACAGAAACAGAAGAGGGTTAGTTGAATGATTAACCGCAGATTGTTGAGAGCACTGTTCCAATTCTTACCTTTTTTCCACCAAGGATGTTGCCTAAATTGATTGATTTCCCCCAAACACTGAAAATTGGGGGTTTTTTATGGCAGAGACGACACAGCGATCTTGCTATAATAGCCGTGATTGCTTGAACTTAACATTTGTATAAAAATCATAAGAAATTTTATGAAACCTGCTGTTTCCATCGAACACTTAAAAAAATCCTATGGTGACGTAGCAGCAGTTAAAGACGTTACCTTTACGGTGCAACCGGGGGAAATTTTTGGCTTACTCGGTCCCAATGGTGCCGGGAAAACCACCACCATCCGCTGTTTGTGTACGTTAACCAAGCCGGATCAAGGGCGTGTGGAAGTCGGTGGGGTCTCTAGTATCGAACAACCGAAAGCGGCAAGACGCAAACTCGGTTATGTGGCGCAAGAAGTAGCGCTGGATAAAGTCCTTACGGGACGAGAATTATTACAACTCCAAGCCAGCCTTTATCATCTCCCGAAAGCAGTAGCCAATGAGCGCATTGATCAGCTACTGAAAATTTTAGGCTTAGAAGACTATGCTGAACAAAAAACTGGAACCTATTCTGGCGGTTTAAAGAAACGTTTAGACCTTGCAGCCGGGTTACTCCATCAACCCGATGTATTGGTCTTGGATGAACCGACTGTGGGACTCGATATTGAGAGTCGCTTTGTGGTTTGGGATTTCCTGCGGAAACTACGGGAAGCGGGAACCACAGTCCTCATTACCAGCCACTATTTGGAAGAAGTGGATGCCCTGGCTAATCGCGTTGCCATTATTGATCAAGGAACCGTCATTGCCGATGGGACACCGAATGAGTTAAAAGATCGCTTAGGCGGCGATCGCGTGACCCTCCGCATTCGGGAATTTACGCCGCTAGAAGAAGCAGAAAGGGCGAAAGAACATCTCTCTACCCTCGATTTTGTCAAAGAAGTGATTGTTAACCCAGCACAGGGCAATTCTCTCAACTTAGTGGTGGAAGCGCAAAGTAATCCCATTGGGACGATTGAAAATACCCTTTCCCATCTCGGATTACCTACCTTTGGTGTCTCTCAATCCCGTCCCAGTTTAGATGATGTGTATTTAGCGGCAACGGGACGCACCTTGATGGATGCGGAAATGGCAGCCGCTAGTAGTCGCGATCTCAAGGCAGAGAAGAAACAAGCGATGAAAGGGAGTTAGTCATTAGTCATTAGTCATTAGAAAGTCTGTACGTTAGTTATCAAGGATAATCAAGAGGAGAACACAGTTATGAGTCAAAGTATTAGTCCGTTATCTCCCAACTCCGTCATTAATAGCCAAGAAAAAGGAACAGAAAATCCGGTTGCTGAGTTTTTCCAAGAAACTGGGGCGTTAACCAAACGTCTGTTTATTCAGTTACAACGTCGCCCTTCCACCCTGGTCGCAGGCATTATTCAGCCGTTGATGTGGTTAATTCTATTTGGTGCCTTATTCCAGTATGCGCCAGAAGGATTACTAGGAGAAGGCTTGAGTTATGGTCAATTTTTGGCACCGGGGGTGATTGTCTTTACCGCTTTCTCTGGGGCGTTGAATGCGGGACTCCCGGTGATGTTTGACCGCGAGTTTGGCTTTCTCAACCGTCTCCTGGTCGCACCGTTAAGTTCTCGGTTTTCCATTGTGGCGGCTTCCACCATTTACATTATTAGTCTCAGTTTCTTGCAAACGGCAGCCATTGTGGGGTTAAGTGCATTCGTGGGTGCTGGCTTGCCGGGAATTGCCGGGTTAAGCGCGATCGCGCTGATTGTGTTCTTAATTGTAGCGGGCGTGACAGCGCTGAGTTTAGGCTTAGCGTTTGCCTTACCGGGTCACGTCGAACTGATTGCAGTTATTTTCGTCACGAACTTACCGTTGCTTTTTGCTAGCACTGCCTTAGCGCCGTTAAATTTCATGGCAGACTGGCTGAAAGTGGTCGCGAGTCTGAATCCTCTCACTTACGCGATCGAGCCCATTCGCTAC
Source organism: Cyanobacteria bacterium GSL.Bin1 (assembly GCA_009909085.1). Taxonomy (NCBI): domain Bacteria; kingdom Bacillati; phylum Cyanobacteriota; species Cyanobacteria bacterium GSL.Bin1. Next base: position 3,188 of record JAAANX010000191.1, read on the forward strand.
ATTTACCTCAATGCCGAGTGGAGTTTCAACAGTACGGTTTTAGCAACCCCTTGGCTGAATCTCTCTTTTGGCACAATGCTGCTAGCACTCCTAGCATTTGATATGGTAATTTTACTGCTCATTCAACCCTTACTGCGCCGTCGTTTTGCTTAACTAGGGAATGAGTCCTGATTAGTACAAGATTAAGAGGAAGAGGGCAGAAGTCAACACTTTGCCCTCTCTTTTCATCTCCCAAGACTGGAGGACTTTCCCATGAAGCTTCCCTAAAATTTTCAGGAAAGAGGGGTTTTGCCACTAAACAGTCCAGCAACCTTGGGTGGGATTATTCCCTATATCTGCTAAGGTCTCACTTAGCAAACCTGAAGTGCCCAGTAATGTGCTCCCTCTTCAGTAATATAAGGGGCATCTTTCAAGTGTTCCAGTAGTTTAACTTTACCATCGGCTTGCAGTTGCTCCACAACTTCTTGGAAGTTGGTGGAATTATAGTAACTCTTGCGGGTACTGACAACAATTAGACCGCCGGGACGAGTAAAGCGAATCATTTCATTGAGGGATTCTGGAGGAACATGACCGAGGGTGAAAACACCACAAGCTAAGCTCGCATCGTACTCATTATCCTCGTATTGTTCAATTTTGACGTTCATGTCAATGCTACCGAGAAGTTCCTCGTAGCTATTGGTTTCCTTTGCCACTTCAATCATTTGATCGGAGAGGTCAAAGCCATCGATGTGTTTGTATCCCATGTCTTTGAGAATGGGACCGATTAACCCAGTACCACAGCCCGCGTCAAGAACTTTGGAATCAGCACGAGAGGTAGTGGGATCATGGGCAGCCCGAATCCGATCATAAAATTCAGAAATTGTGCGCGGACCCGCATAGGCTTCGCTGGAAACGTCATCATCATAGGCTTTTGCCCAATCGTCATAGTAGGTTTGGAGTTGGTCGATATCGCCATCTAGACCATGAGCGCCTTTAATGGCGTCCCAACCTTGAGCTTCCTTGGGATTAGAAGTCTGAGTCATAAAATTTGCCTTCCTATATTCAATAAGATTCGCTGCCCCATTGAGGCAGTCGAGTAACTTTGTGCATGATACGTGCCTGAGTTACAAGAGTCAAATGAGTGCCGTCTTTTTTCAGGCACTTGTTCTTTCTAGAAACCAGAGGCAATCGGCAAGATAGCGAATTGAATTTTGATGAAAACCAATTCGTTAAGAGCGATGTCGATTCCTTCGGATCGGGCTAGCTTTTCTGGGACAATTTAATACCACCAATCTCTCGTTTTTTACGCAATTAACGGGAAACCCTTTATATCAATCATCATTTATTAATCATGGATATCACACCTGAATCAGTTGCAACGCTTCTCAATTCCGAAGATTATGGGGATCGTTTAACCGGGATTAATCAATTAAGACAACTGGATCCCGCTGCGGCGTTTCCGCTCATTCAACCGCTGATTAATGATACCAATGTCCGGGTGCGCTATGCTGCGGTCAGTCAGATGAGTAGTTTAGGAATGGTGGATCGTCAGCAATCTCTAACTTTGTTGCGCGATCGACTTCGCACAGAGTCCGAAGCCGATGTCCAAGCGGCGGCGGCTGATGCGCTTGGTGCCTTAAAACTAACAGAAGCTTTAGATGAGCTGATCCAGCTTTATCACCAAACCGAAGAATGGCTGGTGGAATTTAGTGTGATTGCTTGTTTGGGAGAAATGGGCGATCCCCGCAGTTTTGATCTACTCACTGAGGCATTACAGTCCGAGAATAATCTAGTGAAAACTGTTGCCATTGGCTCGCTCGGGGAATTAGGGGATCAACGAGCCGTAGAGGTCTTAGAACCGTTTGTCACCGATGAAGATTGGCAAGCGCGATCGCGCCTCGTCCAAGCCCTCAGCCGTTTGGGCGGGGAGAAAGCTCATCATCTCCTCCAGCAACTGGCTCAAGATGAAGCAGAACAAGTGGCAGAAGAAGCAAAAATGGCTCTGAAGACATCGACCGAAAGATAGAAAATAATCACTCTAATAGGCGATGGCAATGGACTGTTCCTGATGAGAAGATCAAAATATAGAGAGTCTCATCAGGAGGTTCTAGCCATGTTGAATCGTTTTTTTGTACTCGGTAGTCTAATTGGAGCAACAACTCTATTTGCGCCGATTACAACTGCTAATGTAGCAGCAGAAACCTTGATTGCACAACGGGATAATCGTTATATTGTCACCACTAGTGCCCAACAAGGAACCCTTTATCTCAATAAAGACAAACGCTATTCTTACAACTTAGAAGTAACACGCGGTGGTCGGTTTAGTGGTTTAAATTTACCGCCAGGGGCAATTATTCGCGGTCAATATGTCCCCGCCGACGGGGGGTTGCGCTATGTTGCCAATAGTGTTGTCATTCGCGGACGGACCTACAACATCAATGGGAGTTCAGAAATTTTAAACACAATCAAAGATCCCCGTGACACATCTGGTGCCGCGATTGGAGAAGATGCAGCGATTGGTGCGGGTGGCGGCTTACTCCTTAGTGAAATCTTTGGTGATGCTGATCTCGGAGCCGCTGTTGGTGGTGCAGCAGCCGGTGCTGCTGTCGGTAACTTGACGGCTGATCAAGTTGTTGTTGTCGAACCGGATCAACCGATTACCCTTTATAACTAGGGTTAGTGACAATCGTTTCCTGATTCATTTTGCAAGGCAATCGGCAAGAGTAATCAGAGCAAACCGTTTGCAGTGAATTCGCCCGCGACTCAGAGCTTTGTGCCGATAGATAGGGAGGCTTCTTTTATCCTTCCCAGGGAGTGCAGAAGGAGCCTCAGAGGGAGTTATGGTACTAATTGTAGGCTAATTAATAGCGCTGGAGAACTGTACTTTTAACCCTGATTTTGGCTGTAAAGTGGGAATCGTCTTGAGGGTGAGATTTTGATCTGGCAAGATTTCCCACTGACAATAACGCAAGAGCAAAGATGCAAAAATTTTCATCTCCATCTGTGCAAAAGCATAACCCAGACAAAATCGTGGTCCACCGCCAAAACCAACTAAACTGTATTCGTGTTTTTTGTGTTCTGCTCGTTCCAGACTAAACCGATCAGGATCAAAGCTTTGAGGATGGGAGAAAATCTCAGGATCTTGATGGGAAGCATTGATGCGATAGCTAACAATCCAACCCTTGGGAACCGAGTATCCTCTAAAGGTAAATGGTTTGACAACACCGCGAAAGCCACCAGCAACAGGAGGATAAAGACGCTCAACTTCCTTCAGAATTTGATCCAGATAAGTCATCTGTTTGAGTTTTTCTACGGTTAAATCTCCTTCAAGCTCAAGCGCTTCCTGTTCAGCTCTTGCTTTCGCTAAGATATCGGGATGTTGTGCTAAACTCATCGCAAAAGAAGTTAGCATTGATGTCGTTGTTTCGTGACCCGCAAATAACATTAATAGAGCTTGTACTTTGATCTCTTCTCGGGTTAGGTAATCCCCATTTTCATCACTGGTTTGTAACATTAATCCCAATGTATCTTTGCCAAGATTTGATTTCCTGCTTTCTATTTCTTGCTCAAGATAATCTAATAGCCGATCGCGCGCGTTTAATGCTTTTCCATATTTACTCCAGCGAGTTCTAAGGGGAAAAATAGCAAACAAACCATTCGTTAGTTCACTAAACCATTGCGATAAGCGTTGAGTCTTCTCTCCCGGCACGGTTCCCAATAATAAAACACTCGCGATTTCAAATGTCATTTGTTTAAGCTCAGGAAACCAAGTGAAATTTTGTTGCGTCTGCCACTTTTGCAAATACTTGCGAATAATTTCCTCCATGGTGTGAGCATAATGAGTCAAAGCCTGACCATGAAAAGCAGGCATCAGCAATTTGCGGTTACGTCGATGCTCTTCTCCATCTTGGAGGAAGAGCGAGCGACCTAAAAGGTTCCTGAAATTATCAGGCCAACCTTGACCCCAAGAAAAATGATCAATATGGCTTGAAAGAATAAATTTATTCGCGTCTGCCCCCGTCATGAAAACGGTTTTTCGACCCAAAATATTGGTTTTATAAATAGAACCATATTTCTTTTCTCGCTTATCTCCAAAATTTCGGTCGAAGAGAAAGGGGATCGTTTCGCCCAGAAACGGTAACCCAAGACGACCAGGAGGTAAAGGATGTGAAGATTCTGGCATGGCTCAAATAGACTCCACTCAATCATTTAAACTTCAGTAGCGGATTCATGCATTTCGATGTTATCGCACTATACTCTGAAGCATACTCCCTATGGCTCAGGTGTGAATCCCTACATCTACTCCACCTTGCAGTTAGAATCAAGAACTGCAAGGAACGAGAATGGTTTAGCGTTGTTTCGCTAGTTTCTTGGACATTTTCCGTAAGCGAACAGACTCAGGAGTCACTTCAACCAGCTCATCCGAACTAATGTATTCTAAAGCGCGCTCTAAGCTCATTTCGGCAGGGGCTTGTAACTGTACTAGTTCATCGCCGGTAGAGGAACGCATATTGGTCAACTGCTTCGCTTTACAGACGTTTAATTCTAAGTCTTGAGGGCGAGTATTTTCCCCAACAATCATGCCCTTATAGACTTTTGTACCGGGAGTGATGAAGAAAACGCCGCGATCTTCTGCATTCTTGAGAGCGTAGAAGGTAGCCGTTCCTTCTTCAAAGGCAATCAACACGCCATTACGACGGGTTTCTAAGTTACCTACTTGCGGACGATAATCTAAGAAGCTATGATTCATCAAGCCTTCCCCTCGGGTTAAACGGAGAAACTCGCTACGGAAACCAATTAACCCCCGTGCGGGAATCACAAATTCGGCTTGGGTGCGATTGCCAGCCGTTGCCTGCATATTTTGCATCTCGCCTTTACGTTCCCCTAAGCGTTCGATACAACTACCGACCGCGTCTTCCGGAACATCTAAAATCAGGTATTCATAGGGTTCGCAAACTTGTCCATTCACTTCCCGATAAATCACCTGTGGCTGAGACACTTGGAACTCATAGCCTTCTCGGCGCATATTTTCAATTAAAATGCCTAAATGAAGTTCCCCGCGACCGGAAACGAGGAATTTATCCGGGGAATCAGTTTCTTCGACGCGGAGGGCGACATTGGTTTCTAATTCTTTGTACAGGCGATCGCGCACTTGACGGGAGGTGACAAATTTCCCTTCTCGTCCGGCAAACGGCGAATCATTAATGGAGAAGGTCATCTGTAAGGTCGGTTCATCGACTTTAATCAAAGGTAGCGGTTGCGGTTCATTGGGACAAGTAATGGTTTCCCCGATGTTGGCATCACTAAAGCCAGCAACCGCAACAATCTGACCGGCACTGGCTTCTTCAATATCAACCCGTTGTAGCCCTTCAAAGCCCATTAATTTGGACACCTTCGTTTTGACGATTTGATCCCCTTCTTTGGCTAAGGCGGCTTCTTGTCCGGCACGAATTACCCCATTATGCACCCGACCAATCACAATCCGTCCCAGATATTCCGAATAATCTAAGGTGGTGACTTGCAATTGGAGAGGCTTCGTTGCATCGCCAGCCGGTGGGGGAACGTGGTCTAGAATCGCTTCAAATAAGGGCTCCATATCGACCCCTTCTTCTTCCAGGGTAGTTTTGGCAAATCCCGTTAAACCGGAAGCGTAGAGGGTAATAAAGTCACATTGATCATCATCTGCCCCTAACTCGACGAAGAGATCAAAGACTTTATCCACAGCTAGATCGGGATCGACATTGGGGCGGTCAATTTTATTCACAACCACAATCGGGCGTAACCCTTTTTCTAATGCCTTTTTCAAGACAAAGCGGGTTTGTGGCATGGGACCCTCATTGGCATCGACAATCAGGATACAACCATCCACCATTCCTAAAACCCGTTCAACTTCGCCACCGAAGTCCGCGTGACCGGGAGTATCAACAATATTAATCAGCGTATCTTTGTAGCGCAGTGCTGTATTTTTGGAAAGAATGGTAATGCCTCGCTCACGTTCTAAGGCATTAGAGTCCATAACGCAGGTGGGAACTTCCTCTCCTTCGCGGAAAACGCCGGATTGTCTGAGGAGAGCGTCCACAAGGGTAGTTTTGCCGTGGTCAACGTGGGCGATAATGGCGACGTTGCGAATGGAAAGCGTCATGGGTGTGCCTGGGAATTACCTAAAGATTTCTTAACAATTCTAGCGTAATGTTACGCGTTTCGGAACCAGTCGCAGAAAGGTTTTTTCGCTATGTACGAAATCCGCAGATCATAATAGACTCAGCGAAGAACGCATTGCCAACGAAGGTTAAGCTGATGAAAATATTATTTGTCGCGGCGGAAGCTGCCCCCATTGCCAAAGTCGGCGGAATGGGAGATGTGGTGGGAACTCTCACCCCCATTCTGCGCAAAATGGGTCACGATGTCAGAATTTTAATGCCATACTACGGTTTTTTGCCGGATAAGCTGGAGATTCCCGAAAAACCGGTTTGGCAAGGGAGTGCAATGTTTCAAACCTTTGATATTTTTGAGACGCTTCTCCCCGGGACAAATGTTCCCCTTTATTTACTCGGACATGCTGCGTTTGCCCCCCGTCGCATTTATCAAGGAGAAGATGAACCGTGGCGGTTCACGTTTTTTGCCAATGGGGCCGCCCAATTTGCCCTTAATTACTGGCAACCGGAGGTAATGCACTGTCATGACTGGCACACTGGCATGATCCCAGTATGGATGTATCAAACTCCTGAGATTAAAACCGTTTTTACCATCCATAATTTAGCTTATCAGGGACCCGCGCGATCGCAGATTGAAGAAATGGCTTGGTGTCCGCCCTATATGCAAGAAAATAATGTCATGGCAGGGGCGATTCAATTTGCGGACTGTGTAAATACAGTGTCGCCAACGTATGCCCAACAAATCCAAACCCCTGAATATGGGGAAGGCTTGAATGCTCTCCTCGCTTTGAAAAAAGATAAAATTGTTGGCATTGTCAATGGGATTGATGTCGAGCAGTATAATCCGGAAACCGATTCTAATCTGGACCAACCTTTCTCCTTAAAAACCTTGGATGATCGCGTTACCAATAAAATTGCCCTACAAGAACAAGTGGGCTTAGAAGTCAACAGTGGGGCTTTTTTGGTCAGTATGGTAACGCGGTTGGTTGAACAAAAGGGATTAGACCTCGTTCTGCCGATTCTGGAACAGTATCTCCGCTACACTGGCGATCAGTTTCTTGTCTTGGGAACGGGAGAAGAACGGTATGAAACGGAACTGCGTGCTTTAGCCGACCGTTTTCCGAGTCGGATGTCAGTGCAACTGCTTTATAATGATGCCCTATCTCGACGCATCTACGCTGGCAGTGATGCCTTTTTAATGCCCTCCCGCTTTGAACCCTGTGGGATTAGTCAAATGATGGCAATGCGCTATGGCTGTGTTCCGATTGTTCGACGCACAGGGGGCTTAGTTGATACCGTTTCTCATCATAATCCCATTGAGCAAACCGGAACCGGGTATTGTTTTAATCTGTATGAACCCCTGGATTTATATACAGCCTTGATTCGCGCGTCTGAAAGTTACCTGTACCGGGAACCCTGGCGAGAACTGCAAAAACGAGGAATGCAGCAAGATTTTAGTTGGCAGCGATCAGCGGAAAAATATGTGCAACTTTATGAAGATATTTTGACGCCAACGAGTGAAACCCTTAAATCAGTCGCTTCTCCAGAATCAACAACTGTTGTGCCCCAAAGCTAAATTACAAGACAATCAGGGCGAACGATGGTTCGTCCTTCTTAAATTGATGCTCCTAAGTTTTAGACAAAAATTCTCTCATTGCTTGGTTGACCTGCCCTGGCTTCTCTTGTTGCACCCAATGACTACAATTGGCAATATACTTAACTTGTAAATTTTTCACATAGGCTTCTAAATGATCGTTCAACTCTTGACCCAAAAACGGATCATCTTTGCCCCAAATTAATAAAGTTGGCATTTCTAAGGGTTGCCAATAAGATTGTTTAGATAAGCTGTGCGGTAAAGCCCGATAATAATTCAGCATAGCGGTTAGTGCGCCCCGTTTTGCTGCTGCATTTTTATAGTGTTCTAAATCTTCACTGATAAAGACATTCTGATCAAAGGTTGTTTGACGAAAAGCATCCGCTAATAATTGATAATTATTCCATTGAAATAATAACTCTGGTAATAATGGCAGTTGAAAGAAGGCTATGTAGGCACTTTTTAATATTTGTCGTGGATTTTGCTGTAAAGCCTGTGCAAATTTAGCCGGATGAGGACAATTCATGACGATTAATTTTTCAATCTTGTCGGGATAATGATGGGTAAAACTCCAGGCAATTCCCCCTCCCCAGTCATGACCAACTAAAATACAGCTTTCGTAGCCTAATCCTTGAATGAGACCTAAAATATCTTGTTCTAACTCTTCTACAGTATAATTTTTAATTCCTTGAGGTTTATCGCTATCGTTATACCCTCGTAAATCCACAGCCACGACTTGATAATCTTGAGCAAACTCAGGGATTTGATATCGCCAAGAATACCAAAACTCAGGAAAGCCATGCAGAAAGAGCATTAATTTCCCTTCCCCTTGCGTGACATAGTGAAGGCAAACAGTATTGGTGATTAAGTATTTGTGTTGTATTGAGACTTCTAGTTGGTGCATGGATACTTTTCTAGCAGGTACAATGTGGTCTTTGTCAACCGGCGAACCCATGGCGCTGTTTTTCTTTTCTCATCTCATTTACAATTTTTCGCTATTCGTATCTTCTTACAAATTCACCGTGATTAGAGGCATAACTGGATCGAACATATTTTGATCTTTGATTTTAATTTCAGTAATAATACCAAAAAAGTGATCAATACTAAAAAATAAAGCGATCAAATTGACAATCAATTTATGATATTTCCAATTTTAATAACCTACTTGATCAATTCTGATTTAAGCTATCCGAATTGGATAAAAACTGAATTGCCATTAGCCGCTACAAACGGCAGTCAAAGATGATCGCGCTGACTCTCCTCATGATTTTAATCTCTGAAAAAAAATCATACCAATTTCGAGTTGATTTTATTGAATTACAGTATTATAATCAAGCCGTTCGAGACAAATAATAAGTAATAAATAAGTCTTCAATTAATATATTGAAGGATTGTTAAAATTTAGATTTTTTATTAAAAAATCGTGCTTACACTAGAAGTAAAAGTGAGTGATCAAACCCAATTTGGGTCAAGGAGGCTCTGATGTCAATCGCCACGATTAATCCCGCAACCGGAGAGACGCTGAAACGTTTTCAAACTCTGAGTGCGGAAGAAATCGAGCATAAACTCACAACAGCACAAGCCGCTTTTACCCGTTTTCGGCAGACAAGCTTTGCCCAACGCAAGCAATGGCTTGAAAATGCCGCAGCCATCTTAGAACGAGATGCCGAGAAATTTGCAGCAATGATGGCAACCGAAATGGGAAAAACCTTTAAAAGTGCTGTTGCAGAAGCCAAAAAATGTGCTCTGGTTTGTCGCTATTATGCTGAAAACGGTGAAGCGTTCTTGGCAGATGAATACACAGAAACCGATGCCACGAAAAGCTATGTTGCTTACCAGCCCTTGGGCATTATTCTCGCGGTCATGCCCTGGAATTTCCCTTTTTGGCAAGTCTTTCGCTTCGCTGCCCCAGCATTGATGGCAGGGAATGTGGGAGTGCTCAAACATGCTTCCAATGTTCCGGAATGTGCATTGGCAGTGGAAGCCATTTTTGAAGCAGCGGGTTTTCCCCAAGGGGTTTTCCAAACCTTGTTGATTCGTGCCTCGCAAGTGGAGCAAGTGATTCAAGATCAGCGGGTGAAAGCCGCCACGCTTACAGGGAGTGAACCCGCAGGAGCCAGTTTAGCCTCTCTAGCCGGGCGGGAGATTAAGCCCACGCTGTTGGAATTAGGCGGAAGCGATCCGTTTATTGTGCTTCCCTCAGCCGATTTAGATGAGGCAGCAAAAGTGGGAACATTTGCGCGCACCATGAATAATGGTCAGTCTTGCATTGCGGCGAAGCGATTTATTCTCCATGAAACGATCGCGCCAGAATTTGTAGAGAAGCTGCGCCTCCAATTTGCCAGTTTGAAAGTTGGCGATCCCATGGCAGCGGAAACCGATATTGGTCCCTTAGCCACCGAAGCCGCTTGCAACGCGATCGCGCAACAAGTGGAACAAGCCGTTGCCCTAGGAGCAAAAGTGCTCATTGGCGGTCAAAAACTCAATCGCCCGGGTTATTTCTATCTGCCGACGATTCTGAGCGATCTTCCCGTTGATACCCCTCTGATGCAGGAGGAATTTTTTGGTCCCGTGGCGTTAGTCTTTACCGTTAAGGATCTTGACAGCGCGATCGCGCTCGCTAACAACATCCCCTTTGGACTCGGCAGCAGTGTTTGGACCAATGATCCTGATGAACAAAGTCAGTTTATTGACAAAATTGAAGCCGGTGCGGTGTTTATCAATGGTCTAGTTAAATCCGATCCCCGTTTGCCCTTTGGTGGGATTAAACGGTCTGGTTATGGTCGCGAATTAGGATTGCCCGGGATCCGTGCTTTCGTCAATGCCAAAACCGTTTGGATCAAATAGCCTTATTATTAATCGAGTTCAGACCCTGAATTTCCATACCCATTACAACCCAAGGTGAATTGCAATGAATACTGCCGAATTATTAGTGAAATGCTTAGAAAATGAAGGAGTAGAATATGTATTTGGGCTCCCCGGCGAAGAAAATCTGGACTTACTCGAAGCCCTAAAAAATTCTTCAATCCAGTTTATTACCGTCCGTCATGAACAAGGGGCAGCATTCATGGCAGATGTTTATGGGCGACTCACCGGAAAAGCAGGGGTTTGTTTATCCACCCTTGGACCCGGGGCAACGAATTTAATGACAGGAGTGGCGGATGCGAATCTTGATGGCGCGCCCTTGATTGCGATTACCGGTCAAGTGGGTACCGATCGAATGCACATTGAATCCCACCAATATTTGGACTTGGTTGCAATGTTTGCTCCAGTTACCAAATGGACTAAGCAAATCGTGCGACCGAATACAACGCCAGAATTGTTGCGTCGTGCTTTTAAACTGGCACAGCAAGAAAAACCCGGTGCCGTGCATATTGATTTACCGGAAAATATTGCCGCCATGCCGGTTGAGGGAGTTCCGCTAACCAACTATGGTCGAGAAAAAATTTATGCGTCTTCTCGCAGTATTGATAAAGCAGCACATGTCATTAGCAATGCCAATAATCCAGTGATCCTTGCCGGTAATGGGGTCATTCGTTCCCATGCGGCAAAACAACTCACTGAATTTGCAACGCAGTTAAACATTCCCGTTGTGAATACTTTTATGGGTAAAGGGGCAATTCCCTACACGCATCCCCTATCTTTGTGGACAGTGGGCTTACAACAGCGAGACTTTATTAGCTGTGCTTTTGAGCAAAGCGATTTAGTAATTGCAGTTGGCTATGACTTAATCGAATATTCACCGAAGCGTTGGAATCCTAAGGGCACAATTCCGATTTTACATATCGCCGAAAAAGCTTCAGAAATTGATAGTAGCTATATTCCCCTAGCGGAAGTGGTTGGCGATATTGGAAACTCTCTTGACCAGATTAGGGAAGAGAGTGATCGGGAAGGAAAACCGCTTCCAATTTTTGCCAATGTCCGTTCGGAAATTCGCTCTGATTATGAGTTTTATGCTCACGACGAAGAGTTTCCGATCAAGCCCCAAAAAATTATTTATGATCTCCGACAAGTGATGGCAGCGCAAGATATTGTCATTTCTGATGTGGGAGCCCATAAAATGTGGATGGCGCGACATTATCACTGCGAATCCCCAAATACCTGCATTATTTCCAACGGGTTTGCCGCAATGGGGATTGCTATTCCCGGGGCTTTAGCTGCCAAACTCTTGCATCCAGAGCAAAATGTTGTGGCTGTGACCGGAGATGGCGGCTTTATGATGAATTGCCAAGAACTGGAAACTGCATTGCGAGTGGGCACCAATTTTGTCACCTTAATCTTTAATGACAGTGGCTACGGTTTAATCGGCTGGAAGCAAATGAGCCATTTTGGAGAAGCTTCGTTTATTGACTTTAAAAATCCAGATTTTGTCAAATTTGCCGAAAGTATGGGTTTAAAAGGCTATCGCATTGAATCAGTGGCTGACTTCATTCCGACTTTAAAAGAAGCCCTTGCCCAGGATGTCCCAACCGTGATCGATTGTCCGGTAGACTACAGGGAAAACGTGAAGTTCTCTAAAAAAGCAGGGGAACTCATTTGTCGTATCTAGAAGAAGGGAATGAGTGAATCCGAGTCATTCCGAATGATTCAATCCCCTTATTAATTACACCTACGATCGCGCTGCGATAACGCTCCAAACGAGGAAATTCAGCCACTGGTAGCAAGCAATCTCCTTCTAGCTTTGGTTACGCACTCGATACCCGATATCCGAGCGATAATAAGAGCCTGAGAAGTGAATTTGCGCGATCGCGCGGTAAGCGTTTTCTGCCGCTTCCTGAAAGTCATTGCCTAAGCCAGTAACGCCTAAGACTCGTCCCCCATTAGTCAAGAGTTTTCCTTGGGCATCAAGGCGAGTTCCGGCATGGAACACTAATGCTTCTAGGTCGTTTGTGATCCCTGTAATTTCTTTTCCTTTCTCATAGCTTCCCGGATACCCCTCTGAAGCAGCAACGATACAAAGGGCTTTTTGTTGCGACCATTTTAAGGGGGGAAGCTGATCTAAGCGCTTTTCTAAACACGCTAAAATAACTTCATCCAGAGGCGTTTCTAATAACGGTAAAATCGCTTGCGTTTCGGGATCGCCAAAGCGACAGTTAAATTCTAAGACTTTGGTTTCACCTTGAGGCGTGACAATTAACCCGGCGTACAGCACCCCTTGATAATCAATCCCGCGATCGCGCAAGGCATTAATCGTGGGCTGTAAAATCGTTTCTGTTACCTGTGTTAGCAATTCTGGCGTTAGTAAGGGCGCTGGGGCGTAGGCACCCATTCCCCCTGTATTGCCACCGGTATCCCCTTCCCCAATCCGTTTATGATCTTGGGCAGGAAGTAAGGGACAGACTGTTATCCCATCAGTGAGGGCTAAAACGGACACCTCTTCTCCCACCAAACATTCTTCAATCACCACCTGTTTGGTATTGGCGGCAAATAGCCCTTCAATTGCAGTATGAGCTACTTCTACAGTTTCGGCAACGGTCACCCCTTTTCCTGCCGCTAAGCCGTCTGCCTTGACAACAATCGGTACACCGTTTTCAGTTACATAGGCTTTGGCACTATCAGGATCCGTAAACGTTTGTCCGACCGCAGTGGGGATGCCAACTTGCTGCATTAACGCTTTTGCCCACCACTTACTCGCTTCGATTTGCGCGCCAGCTTGAGTGGGACCAAAAACGGGAATTTCCTGTTGGGCAAGAAAATCATGAATTCCTTTAGCAAGGGGTAGTTCAGGTCCAACGATCACAAAGGAAACTGTCTTTTCTTTCGCGTAACTGGCAATTGCCTCAAAGTCTTCTTCTGTTCCTGGTAAATTTTCACAGTTGGGGAGTAAAGCGGTTCCCCCATTTCCCGGTACACAGAAAACTTTTTCTACATTCGGAGACTGTAGCAATTTCCAGGCGAGGGTATGTTCTCTTCCCCCACTGCCAACCACTAAGACATTCATTGCAGATTGATCAGTTTAAACAGCAATGGATCATTGTCGCACTTTTTGGTAATTGATTGAAAGGATGTTGACATTTCCAAACTTGCGATGTCGGGAATGTTTGATCATAATATCACTTGATAATATAAGCAAAAATAATTGTATAATTATCATAAGGTAATCATTGTTCTAGACCAAAAACGTATTTGCTTTGCTCAATTTTTGCTTGACACTATTAACAAAATATACTCCCTTATTAAGGAGAGTTATTGCTCTTGTTTTAGTTAGTCTTCAGAATCGTTTGTGCGGTGAAAAGTTTTTGTAAATTTTATATCAGGGGTTTTTGGAGGCTCATTTTTCTTTTCTTTAGAAGTATGTTCTTTGGATGATTGTGATTGCGTATTACTATTAGAATTAGACATGACCAATGATTCAAACCAGGAAAGCTACTCTCAGATCATAAAACTTATTTTTGAAGATGCCCAGGAATCTATCAAGGTCCTTGATAGTAGTATCAGCATTCTTAACACCAAACTTAGTGCTGTAGTAGGCTTTGGAGTAGTTTTAATTAAATCAGTAGGTGATTTGCCCGATCACTCTCTTGAAATCACGAACATGGGTTGGAAAACATTACTTCCATGCTACTCTTGCTCAATACTTAAAATTCTTGCCTTAATTCTGCTGATTACTTCCACTCTGATTAGTCTCAGGGCACTATTGCCTAGAAAAGATGGTAATGATCGTATTATTTCTCCTCAAGAGCAAGTTGAGAAGTGTTTGGAGTTATCAGAAGATGAATATAAGTTGCTTTTTATTGAGCAGTATGATCAAGCGATTGAAAGTTTAGTTGAACGGAGAAACTGGAAAGCTAAGCGGCTTAATTGGTCAGGAGAAGCACTTGTTGGGGCTGCATTTTTATCAGCTTTGGATATCCTCTTGGCAACAGTTCTGAAGTGATATGAGATCGAAAACTGTAGTATTTTCAAGGCAAGAGTGCATTCTCTGCTACCACTCCCAAACACTAAGACGTTCATTGCAGATGGATCAGTTGAGACAGCAATGAATTATTGTCGCACTTTTTGGTCATTGATTGCGAGAAGCTACCTTCTCTCCACAAGGAAAAGAGACGTTTCAGTTTTTACTACCCAGTTCACTCCATAATGAGGCTTGATGAGGAATCACCATCGATTCGTTAGTCGTTGTATCGGTGGGTTGGTTTAAGTAAAAGCGAGTGGCGGTATAGCCGACAATAAACATAGCAAGGGCAGCAAAGGAGATCCCTAAAACTTGGTTGACACTAGATGTTTGAGTTGAGGTTTGGATGTTCATTGTAAGTGAAGTCTATATAACTAACTCCACTTCTATCTTTACCACGTATTTTTGTAATTTTCGATACGTTATTAATTAAAAGTTACTCTTGCCAAGAGGCATCAATTGAGATCACTTGGACAATTTGTTCACTCAAAGATAGAGGAAGATTGTGTTGATGCGCATAGAAGCCATGACCAATTCCAGTGAGTAATCCGAAAGCGGTTGATAAGACGAGAGACGGGATGTGGTTCATAAACTGTGTTTCAAGTTAATTGTTGTTGCTAATGTCAAAATCTCATAGCCTTGACTAGGCTTTTGTAGCTAGATACACAAAAGGGGAGACATTTCTTCGCTGTTTACATTAGTGTCATGCTAAGGCTACATTATTAGCCCCTCAACTTTAAAAACGCTATTGTTTTTATAGAGAAGGCTGAGTACAGAAAAAAGAACGTATGTCATCATTTGTTGGTTTACATATTCATAGCGATTACAGTTTGCTAGATGGGGCATCTCAATTGCCGCCATTAGTGGATCGTGCTGTAGAATTGGGAATGAGCGCGATCGCGCTGACGGATCATGGGGTAATGTACGGCGCGATCGAGTTAATTAAAATTTGTCGCTCGAAAAATATTAAACCGATCATCGGCAATGAAATGTATGTGATCAATACCGATGATCTAGAAAAGCAAGCAAAATATAAAAAATATCATCAAGTTGTTCTGGCGAAAGATACCCAAGGTTATAAGAATTTAGTTAAATTAACCACTGTCTCCAACTTAAAAGGCATTCACGGCAAAGGGATTTTTGCCCGTCCTTGTATCAGCAAATATTATCTCGAACAGTATAAAGAAGGTTTAATCGTTACCAGTGGCTGTCTCGGTGGAGAAATTCCCCAAGCTATTTTAAGAGGAGACCGCAAAGAAGCGCGTCGGGTTGCAAAATGGTATAAAAAAGTATTTGGGGATGACTATTATTTAGAAATTCAAGATCATGGCTCACCCGAAGACCGAATTGTTAATACAGAACTGGTAAAAATTGCTCAAGAATTAGATATTAAAATTGTTGCTACTAATGACTCGCACTTCATTTCCTGCAATGATGTAGAAGCCCATGATGCCTTAATTTGTATTCAAACCAATAAATTAATTACCGAAGATAAACGCTTACGGTATAGCGGAACTGAATATCTGAAATCGGCTGACGAAATGCGGCAATTATTTCGTGACCATTTATCGGATGAAGTTATTGAAAGCGCGATCGCGAATACCGTTGAAGTTGCCGAAAAAGTTAAACCTTACAACATTTTAGGAGAACCCCGCCTTCCCGACTATCCGGTTCCCAGTGGTCATACTGCCGATAGTTATTTGGAAGAATTAACCTGGAATGGGTTAATGGAACGCCTGGGTTGTCGCAGTCGTTCTGAAATTAGTGAGACCTATAAAACTCGCTTAGAACGGGAATTAACCATTATGCAAGAACGCGGGTTTTCTACTTATTTTTTAGTCGTTTGGGACTACATTAAATACGCCAGAGATCATAATATTCCTGTTGGTCCTGGTCGCGGTTCTGCTGCTGGTTCTCTAGTGGCTTATGCCTTAAAAATTACTAATATTGATCCCGTTCATCATGGCTTACTCTTTGAGCGTTTCTTAAATCCAGAACGGAAGTCGATGCCGGATATTGATACAGACTTTTGTATTGAAAGAAGAGACGAAGTCATTGATTATGTCACGCGCCGGTATGGGGAAGATAAAGTTGCCCAAATTATTACCTTTAACCGCATGACTTCAAAAGCGGTTTTAAAAGATGTTGCTAGGGTTTTAGGTATTCCTTATTCCGAATCAGATCGCCTCGCTAAAATGATTCCTGTTGCCCGAGGAAAACCAGCAGAACTAACCAAAATGATTTCGGACGAGACACCAGAACCCGAGTTTAAAAAACTCTATGATTCTGATGAAAAAGTGCGGCGCTGGGTGGATATGGCAATTCGCATTGAAGGAACCAATAAAACCTTCGGTGTTCATGCCGCAGGTGTTGTCATTTCTAAAGAACCCTTAGATGAAGTTGTTCCCTTACAAAAGAACAATGATGGGGCAGTGATTACGCAATATTATATGGAAGATTTGGAAGCCTTGGGCTTGTTAAAAATGGACTTTCTGGGGTTAAAGAATCTCACCACCATTCAACGCACAGCTGATTTAATTCAGAAAAATAGAGGAACTCAACTCAATTTAGATAAACTGCCATTGGATGAAATTCATTCTCGGAAAATCCTAGCGAAAGGTGAGATAAAAAATACAAAACCTAATGATATTAAAAAGACCTATAATCTCATTGAAAAAGGTTGGTTAGAAGGGGTCTTCCAACTTGAATCTTCAGGGATGTTAAAGGTAGTTCAAGACTTAAAACCATCGAGTATTGAAGATATTTCGTCTATTTTAGCCCTCTATCGTCCTGGTCCTTTAGATGCCGGACTGATTCCCAAGTTTATTGACCGTAAACATGGCAGAGAAGAAATTATCTATGAACATCCCATTCTAGAACCGATTTTAGATGAGACTTATGCGGTCATGGTCTATCAAGAACAGATCATGAAAATTGCCCAAGATATGGCAGGTTATTCCCTAGGACAAGCGGACTTATTACGCCGGGCGATGGGGAAAAAGAAAGTCAAGGAAATGCAGAAACATCGCGAGATTTTCATTGATGGGGCAACGAAAAATGGTGTGAAACAAGAGACCGCAGAACACTTATTTGATCAGATGATTAAATTTGCTGAATATTGTCTTAGCTATAACACAGAAATTTGGACAGTAGAATATGGAGCAATGCCCATCGGCAAAATTGTCGAAGAAAAAATTGAATGTACCGTTTATACGGTTGATAAAAATGGTTTTGTTTACACCCAGCCTATCGTGCAATGGCATCCTCGTGGACAACAAGAAATTGTTGAATATACGTTAGAAGATGGGAGAAAAATTCGCGCAACAAAAGACCATAAAATGATGACAGAAACGGGTGAAATGTTACCTATTGAAGAAATCTTTCAACGAGAATTAGACTTAAAAGTAGTGGTTAGTCATTAGTCATTAGTCATTAGTCATTAGTCATTAGTCATTAGTCATTAGTTAGAGAGGCTTATAGACAACAAAGGGATAAATAACAAATGTATCAAACTGATCCGCCTTCTCCGCCTCAAGAGTCACTCCCCACCATGTATGATTTACCCAGTGAGTATCCGAACGAGACGGGTGTGCCAGACGAATTTCATATTTATCAGTCGCAACTGCTGCAAGAAACCTTTATTCCGCCGAATTATTCCCAAGAGGAGGTATTTACCGCAATTGATCTGAATCTGTATTATGATGTGCATCATCCCTTACGTTATAAACGTCCAGACTGGTTCGCTGTGTTGGGAAATTCTCGCTTATATCAGGGCCGAGAGCTCCGGTTAAGTTATGTGATGTGGCAGGAGGGAATTGCGCCATTTATGGTCGTGGAGTTACTCTCTCCGAGTACTGAAAAAGAAGACTTAGGACAAACAGTGCGAGACGCAAGCCAACCACCAACCAAATGGGAAGTGTATGAACGCTTGCTGCGAATTCCGTATTATATCCTTTACAATCGCTACAATCGTGAGTTTAGAGCCTATCAGAATATTGCGGGACATTATCAACCCCTTGAATTAGGAAACAGGGGCTTATGGTTATCGGATGTACAGTTGGGGTTAAATCGCTGGGAAGGCACGTATGCCAATATCTCGGCAGAATGGTTGCGCTGGTATGATCAAGAAGGAAATTGGATTCCTACCCTGGCTGAGCAGCGATCGCGCGCCCAACAAGACACTCAAATCGCTCAGCAAGAAGCCCAAATTGCCCAGCAACGAGCAGACGCAGCCGAACGCGCCCTGAGTGCTGAAAAAGCCAAAGCCGAACAACTGGCTGCCCGTTTACGAGAACTGGGAATTGATCCGGATGAATAGTGCTTATTCCCAAAGTCGTCGGCGCGGAGAACCATTCAATCGCTGATGCGTATCTTGTAACAAGTGCGGGATCTCTAACTGTTCTGGACAACGGGGCAAACAATCGCCACATTCCGTACAGCGGTTGCCTTTATTGCCCGGAAACCAATGCCCGGCATTTTCAAACATGCCATAGCGATATTGCCCAAAATTTGTCATGTCATAGGCAACGGCTAAATTTCGTAAACGCAAGACTTCGGGAATATTAATGGATTCAGGACAAGGCAAGCATTCATAACATTGACTGCATTTATCCTCACCCAGAGCCGTTTCTAACGCCTGTTCTAAGCGTTTTAACACAGCTTGCTCTTCTGCGATTAGGGGGAACGTCTCATCAGCAACATCCAGTGCTGGCAATAATTCTGAGGGGTTTGCTGCCCCTAAACTGAGGGTGGTAATTCGGGGATCGCTGAGGAGAAAGCGATAATTTAGCGTTTGTGGCGAAAAGGGAGCGCAGAGTTCTTTTAGTTTCTGCGGTGGGGCATAAAGTTGTCCGCCTTTATCAGTGGGAGAAATAATGAAAACCCCCATATCGCGAGCATAAGCCGCAGCAACTGCCGGTTCATTCCGTTGCCAAAAGTAGTAATAGTGAAGATTGACAAAGGAAAATAACTCCGTTTGGATGGCAGCGAGGATAATTTCTAGAGGAGCATGAGTTGAAAAGCCAATCTGTTTGATTTTTCCTTTCTGTTGTGCCTCCTGAAGGGGGGCTAAACAACTGTTTTTTCCGGTTACCCAACTCAAATGTTCCCAAGTGTTGAGTCCATGAATCGCAACGCTATCGAGATAATCGACTTGTAATCGTTCTAAACTTGCTGCAAGAGCCGCTTCTATTTGTTCTGGGTTGGGAGTAGGAGCAAGTTTTGTGGTGAGATAGAGATTGGTTCGGGATGAGGTGAGGGTTTGGAGTGCTTTACCGATATATTCTTCGCTCTTACCATAAGCACTGGCGGTTTCAATATGATTAATCCCGCTTTCTAGGGCTTGCTGGAGGGTGGCGGTGAACGAAGGCGGATCACCTAAACCCCGCATGGTTCCTAGAGAAAAAACAGATAGGGGAAGATTCGTTGTTCCAAACCGCCGGTATTGCATCAGTTAACTGGATTCTTCGTTATTTTTAGACGATTGCCCACGAATGAAGTCTTCTGGACTCAAATTAGATAGAAATTCTTTGAAGGCTTGTTTTTCTTCTTCATCGGCATCGCGATCCACGGGAATGGAGGCTTCTGCAATCACTTCTTCCATCACCCAAATCCGGCTATTGGTACGAACCGCGATCGCGATCGCGTCACTGGGACGACAATCAATCTCTCGGATCTCTTCTCCCTGTTGGAGACACAGCAGTGCATAGAAGGTATTATCTTGCAAGGCATGAATAATCACCCGCGTCACTGTCATTTCCCAGGTATCGAAAATATTGACCATTAAATCATGGGTCAGGGGGCGAGGTGGCGTTTGGTTTTCGATTGCCCCCATAATCGCTTTCGCTTGGTCTTGTCCAATATAAATGGGCAACGCCCTACGCTCAGAATGATCTTTCAAGAGCGCGATCGGGCTTCGCGTTATGGCATCCAAGGCAATCCCAGCAACTTTCATTTCAATCATCAGCTTAGCCTCTCTTGCACTGCTCTCAGCATTGAGTTTTACTTTGGCGTGATACGGTACACTGAATCAGAGCACCGATCATCCCCTATTGTACTTTTTTCCTTGTCCTGCTCCTACCTTATTTCTCGTTGAGCAGGCGTTTAATCAATCACTCAGCCTACGAATTCACCTATGTTTACCGGATTAATTCAAGCTCAAGGTATGATTCAACCGCTGGGGCGCGATCGCTTTCAAATTCGGATTCCCCCTGACCAACGGTCAGAGCAGGCTCCGTCGTCTCACGGCGGAGTAATTTCTGACCAAGCCCCTTCTCTGCTAGAAGAAATGGCAATGGGCGATAGTGTTGCTGTTGATGGCGTTTGCCTCACCGTCGAAAGTCTCCTTCCTGATGGTTTTGTGGCAACGGCTTCTCCAGAAACCCTAGCACGAACCACGCTTGGGAGTCGGAGCGAAGCCAGCACCTATGTTAATATTGAACCTTCACTCCAGGTGGGATCAAAACTGGGGGGTCATTTTGTGACCGGTCATGTGGATGGTGTTGGACGTTTAATTCGATCAGTAGCAACGGATCGGGCTTGGGAAATGACCTTTGGTCCCCTAAGTAGTCTATCAGAAGTTTGGGAGCAAAATATTGCACGGTATTTAATCCCAAAAGGCAGCATTGCCATCAATGGCATTAGTTTGACCATTGCCGAATGTGACCCCAATGGGAGTTGGTTACAATGCGCTGTGATTCCTCTGACCTATCAAGAAACCAATCTTTCCAACTTGCAAGAAGGAAACTGGGTCAACCTTGAAAGTGACATTTTAGGTAAGTATGTGAATAAACTTCTCAATCATCCCTCTAGTGCCTCTCAAGATGAGATTAGCCTCTCTTTCTTGGCTGAACATGGTTATCTTTAAAGATTAATGGCGAATTAAGATACAGCGATTAGGAGATAGGGAGAGAAAATATTGCGTAATACTATCCACCCTTCTCCTCTTCACTGCCATCAATCTTTAACTCAAGTTTACCTATTTCATCTCATTATTCTTCTGCTGAGATAATTGTTGGGATTCTGCCGGACGCGGGTCAGGGAAATTCAGTGTTCCGAGTGCCTCTAGATTCGTTAAGGACTCCATACTTTCTGGGTCCGATAAAAGTTGCGAGGCTTGAACAGAGTTCTCGATTGAGAGTTGATCCGCTGGGGAAGGAGGGCGATAGGCAACGGAATCTTGAAAATTGACTTGATTAGCTCTTGGTACCTGTTGTAAGTTCTCTTGTGCAAACAGCTGGGGTGGTTCTAAGTTCAAGAGCGATGCCAAAGCTTTCGGTAAAGAAAAGGGCAAGACGAAGACTGATTGACTACGTTGGGCAAAACGGGAAAGTGGGGCTTGGCGTTCGTAAGCTTCCTTGAAGTTACCCTTTTTGAGGAACGGTAATTCAGGAAGTGACATCCAAGAGGCAGTTGCAGAAGGAAGAGATTTCAACATTCCCGGTATGTAGGCCAGGAAATTGCCACTATTCATCCCCTTACCACTACTGGCAAGATTGTCGAAATTTATTTGACTGGGATCAAGATTGGCTCTGGCCATCAGTAATTGTTTTCCAGCATTGACGGCAACCCAGCGAGAACCTTCGCGAACACGCCATTCAAAATGTAAATGGGGTCCAGTTGATAAGCCCGTGTTACCGACTCTGCCAATTACTGTTCCTTGTTCCACCCATTGTCCGGGTTTAACGTGAATTTGTGAAAGGTGGGCATAGCGAGATTCATTTTTGCCATTATGGCGTAAGCCAACAATTAACCCGTAGCCATCTGTATAATCTGCTAAAACAACTCGCCCCGATTTTGTCGCAACTACTGGGGTTCCTTCTGGGGCAATAAAGTCGGTTCCGGTATGGAAACGACGATCCCCATGCACAGGATGCACACGCCAACCATAGTTAGAACTGATTGCAGTTGCTTGTGCTAAAGGAAATATAAGTTCTGAGTCGCCGTTACCCGGCAGTTTTAACTCGGGTAAGTCTTCGGGAGGGGTATAAGTGCTAATCGTTTCCTGGGGTTGATTAGGAGTCGGTTGCTGAAAGTTTTGAGGTAAAGCCGGGAGTTTTTCAATATCGACCGCTGCTTGTTGAGAAGCGGTTTGATCTTGGGAAACATTACAACTGCCGCTAATGAGTTCTCCACCTTCAACAATCGTGGTGCAGTTCTTTGCGCGATCGCTGACTTCGATTCGGGGAGCAGGTAAGCTATTCTCACTTGCTTGTGGGTAACTGTTGAAATCAACGTAATCATTAGTCGCTGCTCCCACTTTTTGCCAGCGGGGAACTCCAGATTCTGATTGGGAGTTAGAGACTGTGTTGTTACTTGCAGAATTAGACTCTCTCGATTCCAAATTGTGGGTTGGTTGAGAGAGCTGGGAAGGTTCAGCAACGCTTTCTGGAGCAGAAGGATTCGCCTGAGGAATTGTTGCTTCCTCAGGAACCTCTGATGCTGGATTTGAAGAAGAATTAACCAGGGGTTGAATAGGTTGTAGTTCTTGCTTCGGTTCCGATTCTGGTTGGGCTTGAGAGGTTAATTGGGTTGATGTCCCTTGCGCTTGCGATTGATGATTAAGTTGAAGTGGAGTAGCTGATTGATATTCAGGACGATCTGAGTGTTGGGTATTCCCTTGGGAAGATGGAATTGGCTCTACAGCAGAAGAAGGCTGTTCTTTCTCAAGATTAGGGAGGGTTTCTACTGTTGATGAGGTTGTTGAAGAAGATTGCGCTATTTCTTGATCACTCCTCCCGAGAGCATTACAGGTACTACTGGGCAGTACTCCATCTCCTGAGCCTGATGTACAATTAATAGCAGCAGTGTTAACCTCTGGCTGAGGGGTCGATAAGTGACTTTCTTCGCTTGGTGACCCCATGTTGGCAGCTAGGAGATCATTGTTATTGTTTTTCTCTACCTTCTGCCAAACCAGAGATTCGGATTCTGCTGCTGATTGTGGAGTGGGGGAACTATTACTGTTTTGAGGATTGGGTTGTCTCGGGTCAACTTGAACGGTGGCTTGCGGGTTTTGAGACGATTGAGCCGCTTCTAGGTAAGCCAGTTCCGAGGCGGTTGCTTCCTCGGCAACGTTTGACTCTGAATCAGAGGGAGGGTTAACGGCTGCTTCCGTCGCTTCCGGTTTTGCTTGCGGGGTCGATAAGTGGCTTTCTTCCCTTTGTGACCCCATGTTGGCAGCCAGGAGATCATTATTATTGTTTTTCTCTACCTTCTGCCAAACTAGAGATTCGGATTCTGCTGCTGATTGTGGAGTGGGGGAACTATTACTGTTTTGAGGATTGGGTTGTCTCGGGTCAACTTGAATGGCGGCTTGCGGGTTTTGAGACGATTGAGCCGCTTCTAGGTAAGCCAGTTCCGAGGCGGTTGCTTCCTCGGCAACGTTTGACTCTGAATCAGAGGGAGGGTTAACGGCTGCTTCCGTCGCTTCC
>JAAANX010000192.1 GCA_009909085.1 Cyanobacteria bacterium GSL.Bin1
GAATGGACTTGTCCTCAATGTGGCACTCACCATGATCGTGACGAGAATGCCAGTGCAAACATAAGAGCAGAAGGAATCAGAATGCTTTCCGTCTCTGGAACGGGGACGGCTGCGGTAGGAGGGGATAGAAGTCCTAAACTTGGTCGTCAGGTCAAATTTGGGCATTCCCCTACGAGTATCGAAGCCCCGACCTCGCGTTAGCAGGTTGGGGTAGTTCACCTGAGGCACAGAATACTCATCATTAGAAGGGATAGTCAAAGGTGTGACCTAGTTTTAAGCCTAAGAGAATCCATTCTTCCAGAACAGAACGTAATTCATTTGCACATTCGCCTTGAGTTGGGGCAAAGGCAATCACTCCTTTTGCTGGTGGAATACGACCGCAAACTCTCCCATCTTCAAGTTCTTCAAAAATTGCTTGTGATAGGGCTTCTTCAATGTATTGAGTCAAGATATACCGAACACTCACTAACTAAACCTCATCATAAATTCCTTTAAGGTTTCCACCACTTCAGGGGTAATTTCATGCTGCATTGGAAACTCGCGGTAGGTCACGTTAACCCCTTGTTGTTCTAGTGTATCTCTAGCTTTTTGTGCTGCACTCACTGGAACAACTGGGTCTTGTCTGCCATGAACGATTAGCGTGGCTGGACTGTTTGCACTTACTTTCGGTTCGGAATGAAGATAGCCGGATAAGGCACATAACCCGGCAAAAGGAAAAGACAATCCCACATCTAACGTCATTGCGCCCCCTTGGGAAAATCCAATTAGAAAGGTCCGTTGGGAAGGAACACCGGTGTTTTGTTCTAAAGTCCTTAGCCAAGTAGTGAGGGTTTGACGACTCTGGTTTAAACCGTCTTCATCTGGCTGCTGCAAGTCGTACCACATTTTCCCCCCTGGCACTTGCGGATGGGGAAAGGGGGCATTCGGGAACATCATTTGGGTATGTTTCCAATCCAAAATCGGCGCTAAACTCGCTAAGTCTTGAGCATTTGACCCCCAGCCATGTAAGGCAATTAAGAGATATTGAGGAGATTCACTTTGGGACGGAATAGTAATTGTTTCTAAGGTCATTTGTTTAGTTACGATATTTCATCGAATATCTTTTATTTAGCGTCCTGAGAAGATGCTCACTAAAGCTCCGCTCCGATATAGCGAGAGCTTGTCGGGCTGATGAACCAGGACATTTACAATCAGTTTACCTATCTTGTAAGGCATTGTTGAATTAGAGGAGGTTTCGCGATGTGGCGAAGCCACCGCCCTTCGGGCATCGCGCAGATTTAGTCTTGTCATATCTTGATTCAGCAACGCCGACATTCCAGGAACCTATGCAAAAGATCTAAATTGGTAAAACCTGGTTAAACTCCACAATATTTGACCTAGCGTGAGCACTTTTTGCACACCTGTCGGCTGTACTTCTTAATACTCTGAGTGACATCTCCCGTCGCTAATTGCTGACGCAATATAGCGCGGGCTTCCCATCAACTCCACCTATCGGTTCGGATACTCGATGGGCTTTACTACTGGCGGGATGCCCCACCGCCAAATTTTTGATATTAATACTGGCATTCAAATCCCTATCTGCTTCGTAACCACAGAAGGGACAAGAATGCCATCTATTACTTAGTTCTTTCTTGACTACCTTTCCGCAATTGGAACAAGTTTGGCTCGTGCCGTTGGGATTCACTGCTATACTTATCAGTCCAGCATTTTCGGCTTTGACTTTAAGGAGAGACAGGAATTGTCCCCAACCGGCATCATGAACCAATTTGCCCAATCTTGTCCGAGATAATCCTTTGATGTTTAAGTCTTCATAAGCAACAATATCATACCGATCTAGCAAGCTCTTGACTACCTTGAAGTGGAAGTCCTTTCTAGTATCTGCGACCTTTTTATGTTGTTTGGCTAGTACTCAACCAAGGAAGTTATGACAGGTGGAAAATTTATAAAATAATCGAAATGTCAATTCAATCACATTATAGTCTGCTGTCACAGTCACTATAGTTAATTTCTCAAAGCTTATTAACTTTAAAAATCATAAATAAAAATGATAGATAACTAAATATAAAAGTGTTCTGAATTACCTAAAATCAACATTGATCAAAAACCTAACCGGTTCGGAGTTTAAACCAAAATAATAATAATTGCATAGCTATTCTTGTGTAAGTTTTGTCAGTAATCCTACTGAACAATAGTTGTAAATTCTTAACTTTCTTGATATTTTTACGTGTTTTAACGTATATTTACTGAATTTACTCTAGGAAAATAAATTAAATTTCTTAAAATATTTATTGAATTTAGAGATTCATCGTTGTTTTTTTACGTATTTTCATCTAAGATATGACTCAGTGATATTCACTAAATAATTTATTGACCTCTATCAAATTAAGGTAGTGTTTATGTTTGATTTATTGCTCGATGCTCCCATACCTTCAATTGATGAAGATGATTCTGGCTTTGTGACAGGTAGCGTTATTAATTTAGATATACCTGGTAACGAAGTAACGCTAGAGATTGACTTTGGTGATCCGTTATCACCACCACAGACGCAATCATTCACAGTCAAAGATGATGGTACAGGTGCTGATCTCGTTGCTGGGGATGGTATTATCGAATTTTCAATTCCAAAACAATACTTAGATGACAACCCGACAGGGACGCCGTTTGATGACTACACCGTTGATGTCAGCGCTCGCGAAAATGTTGTCAGTGGAACTGATGCAGTTTTCGTTATTGACGTTTCGGGAAGTACAAGTAGTAGATTCGGGAGTATAGATGTTGATGGTGACGGACTCAACGACAGCATTCTTGAAGCAGAAGTGGCAGCATTTAAAGCGCTTAATCAAGATCTAATTAATCGAGGTTTAGGAGACACGGCTAAAGTCTCCATTTCAGCCTATGGCTCAGGTGCAAACCTCCTTGATCTCGATCCAGTAACAACAGGAGTTCAAACCTTTACCACACCCAATGCAGATGCTGACGGTAATGGCGTTCGAGATGTAGACCAAGCACTAGGTGATCTATCCAGTGGTGGCGGCACTAATTTTGAGGCAGGACTTCAGCAGGCAATTACTGCTGTCAACAATGCTGGAACACCTCCTGGTGGTGGTAGCGTCATCTTTTTATCCGATGGTTTTAACAACACGGGTGGCTCTCCTCTAAACGAAGCAGATACCATTCGCAACACTTTGGGCCAAAATCTTCGGGCTTTTGGTGTCGGATCGGGTTCCTCCCTACCAGACCTACAGGACATTGATCCTAACGCGGAAAAATTCACAGACATCTCCGAATTGCTGGGGTTATTTAGCGGTACGGGGTCAAATGTCAATCAGGATTCTGAGTCTACAACTGTCACAGTTAACAATGTAGCTCCCACAGTTAACCTCGACCAGCCAAGCGATATTAATGAAAGTGAAACGCTTACTCTAACAGGAGCTTTCCAAGATCCAGGTTCCCTTGATACCTTCACTGCTGAAATTGCTTGGGGGGATGGTTCTGCTGATTCCACATTCACTCTCCCCGACATTGGCGGATTAACTGCAGGCGATACCTTTAATTCAACCACTGATAGTGCTGTTTTTACCGTTACATCCATTGATGGGAGTGCTGGTGAAGTTGGCTTCAGCGTTGACCACACTTATCAGAATGATGGCTCGATCAATATTGATGTCTCTGTAACTGACGATGATACTGGTGTCGGTACTGCAGCGGTTCAGCTTGAAGTTCTAGATGCAACTACTCCTACTATCCCAGTGATTCCTAACCTTAAATTCGATCCTCTCAATGCTGTGGGTGTGAGTGGAACAGATGACAATGATGCCCTTACAGGTACAGAGGCTGACGAGCAATTAGAGGGCTTCGCGGGGAACGACGTTATCTCTGGTGGAGCTGGTACTGATTTAATAGATGGCGGTGAGGGCAATGACACTGTTGTCTATCAATTTGATGATCCAGGTGTCGTTGTCAATTTGGACCAGGGAGGTGCGGTTGACGGCAACGGCGACACAGACACCATTGTTGACATTGAAAACGTCATTGGCTCAGAGTTTGATGATGTCATTGGTGGTGATGACGATAGCAATAATCTCTCTGGACGTGCTGGAGATGACGTAATCTCAGGTTTAGGGGGCAACGACTTCATCGTAGGCGGTGCCGGCGCAGATGAGTTAGAAGGTGGCTTAGGAAGCGACAACTTTGCATACATTATGCCTTCCGACGGTGGAGACACAATCTACGATTTCGAGACTGGAGTAGACAAGATCTTCATTGTTGGAGGCGTCTTCCAGAACTTTAGCACTGGAATTTCAGGTGGTCTGGTCTCCTCAGAGCAATTCTTCTCTGGCGCCGCTGCTAGCTCAGGAGATCATCGCTTTGGTTATGACTCTACTACCGGGGATGTTCTTTTTGACAGCGATGGGCTTGGTGGGGCTGATGCCCAAGTCTTGGCAAACATTGGCGCAAATACTCCGTTTACCAACACTGACATAACCGTTGTCTAAATTACAGTAAAAGCTCAACGGAAAAATTGGATATTCCGTTGAGCTGTCACTTCAATTTGCTTGCTACCTATTGTAGTTTTAGTTGAAGCTTTTTTGAGCAAATAGAAACAGTTTGCTCCACCTAATTTAATCAAAAAATAGTGATCTTAAAGGATTTCATGTAATGATTCAATCTTCATCCTTAACCCCTGAAACCTTAATTGTTGCGACCCAGACTGCTGTTATGGCTGAGTTAGGTAGCGAGGCAATTGTACTCGACACGGCATCGGGTAATTACTACGGTTTCAAAAATGAGGTGAGTACTCGCATCTGGCAATTGATTCAACAGCCTACCCCAATCAGCAAGATTTGTGAAGCCATATATACAGAATATGAAATTGATTTGGCACAATGTAAAAGTGATGTGTTAAACTTTTTAAAAGTGATTTTCGATAAAGAGCTAGTGGAAATTTACGATGAAAAAGTTGCTTAGGTTGCTGGCGCTTAGCCAGTCTGAGCGCTATTTACTTCTCCTAACCTTGCTTTGGCTGGGAAGAATACGATTTAGGCTCTGGTTGCTTCCATTTCAACAGCTACAGCAACAGTTGACTGAGGTGAGTCAAAAACCTCACTGCTATCCCTTCCGGCCATTGCCATCAGTCAGCAAGATTGTCTGGGCGGTTCAGGTTTGTAGTCGTTATCTGCCCGGCAAGGTCAGATGCCTAGCCCAAGCCCTAACGACACAAGTCATTGCTTCTCAGCTGGGTTACTCACTTGACCTCCAAATTGGTGTAATGAAACGTGATACTTGTCAATTAGAAGCTCATGCTTGGGTAACCTACCAAGGCAAAGTTGCCATTGGTTCCCTTCCTTATTTAAGCCAATTTGTTCCGATTTGGTCGCTCTCAGGAGGAAAGCCATGAGTGGGATCTGTGGTTTCTATTACCGTCAGGATGAACCGGTCAAGTCCAGTCAACTTTCCAAAATGTTGGCGCAGCTGACCCATCGCGGTCCCGATGATTCAGGAGTATGGTCTCAAGACTCAGTCGGGTTGGGACATCGCCTGCTCTGGACGACACCGGAATCGATGAATGAGCAACTGCCCAGAGTTCATCCGAGCGGTCAATTCGTGATCACAGCTGATGTCCGCCTCGATAACCGGCGGGAACTCCTCTCTGCTCTCAAGGTCAAAGCAGATGGCGCAGAGACCATCACCGACACTCAATTGATTCTCGCTGCCTATGAACAGTGGGGAGAGCGTTGTCCCGAATATTTGTTAGGGGATTTTGCCTTTGCCATTTGGGACCACCGCGACCAATCGTTGTTCCTTGCCCGAGACCATTTTGGCGTCAAACCCCTGTATTACTATCTCAATCCTCAGCTTTTCGCCTTTGCTACTGAAATCAAAGCTCTACTTTCTTTACCCGAGATTCCTCATCAACTGAATGAGGTGAAAGTTGCTGATTACTTACTAGGCGCGTTTGAGGATCAAACGATTACTTTTTATCAAGATATTTGGCGGTTAGCCCCCGCTCATTGTCTCAAAGTCAAAGCGCAAGGGCATCAGCTCCATTCTTATTGGGAGTTAGACCCGACCCAAGAGCTGCATTTAGACTCCGATGAAGCCTATGCTGAAGCTTTTCGGGAACACTTCACGACTGCTGTGCAATGTCGGTTGCGCAGTGCTTTTCCTGTGGGCTCCCTCTTAAGCGGCGGCTTAGACTCCTCATCCATTACTTGTGTCGCCCGAGAGTTGCTCTCTGAGAAAAGGAAACTGCCCTTAAAGACGTTCTCCGCTGTCTTTGACCAGGTGACGGCGTGTGATGAACGGCCCTTTATCCAAGCCGTTATCGATCAAGGCCAGATTGAACCGCATTTTGTTCCTGCCGATCAAATCAGTCCCTTAACGAATCTCAAGGCAATGTTTTGGCATCAGGATGAAGCCTTTTATGCCCCGAACTTATTCATGCATTGGGCGTTGTATCAATCGGCGCACCGGCAAGGAGTGCGGATTATATTAGATGGATTTGATGGGGATACCACCGTCTCCCACGGCTTTCCTTACCTAAATGAACTGGCTCGTCAAGGTCGCTGGATTAGCTTAATGCAAGAAATTCAGGGAGTCTCGCGCCATTTTAACCGTCCTTTAGCTCCTCTTTTGTGGCAGTATTTCTGGGGACCGGGCATCAGACCTCGTTTACCGCTCTCAGCTCAGAAACTGGAGCAACGCTTGACCCAGAAATGGCAACGGCAGAAGCAACCGACCCTGGGGATAAACCCTGATTTTGCCAAGCGTATGAGGTTAGGAGAGCGTATTGAGCAAATCAATGCCCAACGTTCTACAAAGAGCGATACCGCTCGCGAAGCGCATTATCGGCGCTTAAGTTGGGGGGTTCTGCCTTTCACTCTCGAAGTCGCAGACCGAGCCGCTGCCGCTCACACAATTGAACCGCGCTTTCCCTTCTTCGACAAGCGCCTCGTTGAATTTTGCCTGGCAGTTCCCCCAGAACAAAAAATTCGCCAAGGTTGGACGCGGCTGATCATGCGCCGAGCCTTGAATAATTCTCTCCCGAGCCAAGTGCAGTGGCGCGGTGGCAAGTCCGATCTCAGTCCCAACTTTCATCAGGGACTGCGCAGACGAGACCGACCTTGCTTCGACCGCGTTCTGCGGGAAGATACAGACTTGATCGAACCCTATGTGGATATTGCTCTCTTGCAGCGGACTTATCAGCAATTTCTTAGTGATCAGACCCTGCCCGATTGCGATGTCCTTTCGATCTGGAAACCGGTCACACTGGCCTTATGGCTCAAGCAAACCGGATTAAACTGATGACGTTTTATTTTAATTAAGGAGAATCTAATCCGATGAAATCGCAAATGAAAAAACCTTACGCTAAACCTCAATTTGTTGTTTACGGTCCCATGGAAGTCATTACTCAAAGCGGTGGCTCGGGTGGTATCGATGGCATCATCGGCATTGATATTGATGGGGATGGCAATGTTGATGTTGGCACGGGTGTCACCACTGGATCAGTTTAATCATTGGATTGGTCAAGGTGTATTTTTATCAAGCTTATCGCTTAAGAATTTATTCTGCTCTGCCGCTACCTGAGCTGGTTGCTCATTCCGGAGACAAACCGGATGTTGTCATTCAGTTTGGGGAGCTAATGCCGCCCCCAACAACTGAGGAAACAAGAAACCATCACTACTGGCTGGCTGGGCAGGATATTTACTTGTTTTGGCGAGAGTTGGGGACCTTTCGGGTTCGGGAGGGGCGGGAAATTATGATTGACCCCGCACCCAACATAAAGGAAGTTCGCCTGCGACCCCCGATCCTAGGAGCTTGCATGGCTGTGTTACTCCATCAACGGGGCGATCTGGTCCTCCATGCCAGTGCCGTGCAACTCCCCACAGGCGTTGTTGCTTTTCTGGGGGATAAAGGCTGG
This sequence comes from Cyanobacteria bacterium GSL.Bin1, assembly GCA_009909085.1. Taxonomy (NCBI): domain Bacteria; kingdom Bacillati; phylum Cyanobacteriota; species Cyanobacteria bacterium GSL.Bin1. Next base: position 7,922 of record JAAANX010000192.1, read on the forward strand.
GGCAAATCGACCATGGCGGCCGTTCTGCATCAGCGCGGCCATCCCTTTGTCACCGATGACATCCTGGCGGTTGCACTCAACTCTTCTTCTCAACCTCTCGTTTTTCCGGCTTTTCCCCAAATGAAACTTTGGCCCAGTGCCGTTGTTGCCCTGGGGGAAGATCCGGAAACTCTACCCCGTCTCATTCCCCAACTTACGAAGCGGCAGCACCGTGTTGCGATGACGGCTAGCCAAACCCCAATGCCACTGCAAGCGATTTATCTGCTGGGTCAAGGCCCCTCTCTCAAGATTGCGCCTCTGGCGTCACCAGAAATCTTTGCTGCTTTATTGCGTCATTCTTACGGCGGACGCTTTGGCAAAGCTTTATTACAGCATGGCGAAGCCAGTCATTTCCAACAATGTATGACCCTCGCCCAACAGGTACCCACTTACCAGTTGCAGCGTCCGTCCGACCTCTCCTTGTTACCAACAATTGCCGAAGCTGTGGAAGGGCATGGGAGGGAGAGTGCGACGAATTAAGTCAGTTCTTAGGGACAAAGTAGAGAAGCGGTTACACCTCCTGCCTACCCTTCGTTTAGTGTGGAAAAGCAGTCCGCGTTGGACGATGGCTCGGAGCTTGCTCCTTGTTCTTCAGGGAATTCTTCCTTTACTATCGATTTATTTAGCCAAGCTGATTGTCGATACCCTCACTACCAGTCTGACTGTCGTGGATCAAGGCGCTGTTTTTCAGTCGATTATCCTCTGGCTTGCCTTGGCAGCAGTCGTCACGCTTCTGATTACCCTTTGCAATTCACTCAGTAACTTGGTGCAAACGGCTCATTCCCTACGCGTAACTGATTACATGCAAGGGCTGATTCACGCCCAATCCATTGCGGCAGATCTCGAATACTATGAAAATGCTCGCTATTACGATACCCTGCGGCGGGCTCAGCAAGAAGCTTCCCAGCGCCCGGCGCAAATTATCAATCGCTTAGCAGAACTCGGACGGAATGCCATTTCCTTACTCGCGATGGCGGGACTCCTTTTCGCCCTCCACCCCTTGATTGTGCTGGTGCTTTTTGTCACCGCTATTCCCACGGCATTGGTACGCTCTCGTTACGCCCGCCTTCTCTATCGCTGGCAGCGACGACGGACGCCTTGGGAACGGCAGTCTCGATATTTAGGGTGGCTCCTGACGACGGATTTGTTTGCCAAGGAAATCCGTTTATTTAATTTAGGTTCCTTTTTCAGTCAGTGGTATCAACGGCTTCGGCAGCAACTTTATCAAGAGCGGTTAAGTATTACCGCTCGTAGCACGGTTGCTAACTTTCTTAGCCAAGGGCTCGCAGGACTGTTTGTCTTTGGTATCTACGCTTATTTGGTCTACCAAACCCTGCAAGAACAACTGACCCTCGGGGATCTGGTGCTCTATCACCAAGCCTTACAACGAGGACAGTCCAATTTGAAGGGACTGTTCAGCAGTCTCTCGGGACTAGATGAAGATAATCTCTTTTTGGCGAATCTGTTTGAATTTTTTGCCTTAAAACCTCGGGTTAAGGAACCTCTAATTCCCGAACCAGTGCCCTCTCCACTCCACAGGGGAGTCGAATTTCAGGACGTGGATTTTCACTATCCCGGCACCACTCGCCTGGCTTTGAATCAAATCAGCTTCAAAGTTCGTCCTGGGGAAACCATTGCGCTAGTGGGAGAAAACGGTTCCGGCAAAACGACCTTGATTAAACTGCTTTGCCGCCTTTACGATCCCACAGCTGGCACGATTACCCTTGACGGCATTGACCTCCGCCAATTTGCAATTCCCGATCTCCGTCGCCACATTAGCGTCATTTTCCAAGATTATGCCAAATATCATCTCACTGCTCAAGAGAATATCTGGCTCGGAGATGTTGACTTACCGGCTAATGATGCCAAAATTCCTCAGGCAGCCTGTCGTGCCGGGGCAGATGAAGTGATTCGGCGGTTACCACAAGGCTACGACACGCGATTGGGCAAGCTGTTTGCAGACGGAGAAGAACTCAGCATTGGCCAATGGCAGAAAATTGCTCTGGCAAGGGCTTTTTTAAGAGAGTCGCCTCTGATTGTCCTCGACGAACCTACTAGTGCGCTGGATCCGCAAGCGGAAGCGGAAGTCTTTGGGAAATTTCGCCAGCTCATTGAGCAGCAAGCGGCGATTCTCATCAGCCATCGCCTCTCTACCGTCAAAATGGTAGATCGGATTTATGTGATGGCACAAGGAAAGATTGTTGAAAGTGGCACTCACTCTGAACTGATGCAAAAACAAGGAACTTATGCTCACCTCTTTGAAACCCAAGCTCAACAGTACCGATAATCAAGCGACAGATTCCCAAAAGCAATTCTCTTCTTTCTCCCCTGAATTTGAGTTATTACTCAGTTGCGTTCGGATGCACTTCCATCCCGACCAGGGAATTCTACCCCTCTGCCAACCAGGGATGGACTGGCATCAGCTTCTCCAACTCGCCTCTCATCATGGGGTCTTGCCCCTTTTGCATCAGAGCCTGGAACAACTGGATTCCGATGCGATTCCTCCTTACGTTTCACAACGCCTTCAACAGTATTGCCGAGTGAACGCAATGCGCAATCTGGGCTTAACCCGAGAACTGGTGCGGTTACTGTCAGTGTTTGAGGCTCACAAGATCCAGGTAATCCCTTATAAAGGCCCCACACTGGCAATGATGGCCTATGGCGACTTATTCCGGCGTCAATTTTGCGATCTCGACTTTTTGATTCCTCCCCAGGACTGGCTTCGAGTGCAGAGGGTATTGGAGGCGGAGAGCTATTGGTTGCGATGGGAAACGGTCATGTCTCCGGCTCAGCAAGCACTCTATTTTCAATCGAGCTGTGAATATACGTATATTAGTGCCGATCAGAATTTTGCCGTTGAACCTCACTGGAATATCCTCCCGAGGCGGTTTTGGATTCCCTTGAATTTTCAGGCTTTTGGGGAAGCCCCAACCTCGGTTCGGTTGTTGGGCCAACCGGTTGCTACCTTTAGCCCAGAAGCGACACTACTGATTCTGTGCTTGAATGGCACAAAGGACCGCTGGCGGAAGCTGAAACTGATCTGCGATGTCGCAGGGCTCGTACAAACTCATCCTGCTCTCGATTGGGATTGCCTTTTAGAAATGGTCGCCCATTCCGGATGCCGACGCATTTTATTTCTGGGGCTATTGCTCGCAAAAAGGCTGCTGGCTACCCCGTTGCCCGACTCAATTGGACAAGCGGTGCAAGCCGATCCCGTCGTTCAGGCTTTGGCGGCGGAAGTGATGGCGGGGTTCAAGGATCCGGCGAGGGTCGCGTCTAAGCCGGTGGGGATCTCCAACTTTTCCCGGTGGGACCTCAAGGTTCGGGAACGTTGGCCGGACAAGATAGGGTACTGCTGGAATTTGCTTGTGACTCCCAATGAAGGAGATGCTGCTTGGCTTGAGTTGCCTCCCTCTCTTTATTGGCTTTATTCACTGCTGCGACCGTTGCGACTGCTCAGCCGACAAGTAAAAGCACTGGTAAGTCAACTTTAGTCATAGCACAACTGTCCTGATTCATCTCTCACACCTGGGTGAGGGTCTTCTCAGGACGTAAGATAAAAGAGAGCTAGGAGGTACTTTAATAGTGCTGCTCAGCATAACTTTTCGGGACAAGATAAAGAAAGAGCCACCACCAAACTAAAATAGCCACACTAACGGGTAGCGTTAACCACCAAAGATGAGTTATCGACCAAACCGCTGTGGGAATAACAATTCCTGTTAAGATAATTGACCAAGGTTGGCACCACCAAGGCTTTTTTTGCCAAATTGAAGGACCTGTTTTTTGTTTTGTCATTTTAATCAAAAATTGTTGAGTGTTATGTTACCTCAAGAGCGAATTATTGTTCCTTTAGATGTTCCCGATTTAGAAAGCGCGATCGCGCTCGTAGAAAAACTCCCCGATGTAACATTTTGGAAAGTGGGACTCGAATTATTTGTAAGTGCAGGAACTTCAATTTTAGATTATCTCAAAGAACAAGAGAAACGGATTTTTCTTGACCTTAAATTCCATGATATTCCGAATACCATTGCTGGGGCTTGCCGTTCTGCGATTCAATACAACGTCGATTTACTCACCATCCATGCTACAGCAGGAAAACAAGCCTTACAAGCAGCAGCAGAAGCGAAAAAAAGCATCAATGGAACCACTAAATTAGTTGCCATTACCGTTTTAACGAGTATTAATGCCCGGGAACTAGCAATTGAATTAAAAGTCCCCCTTGAGCTCCCTGAATATGCCCTACAAATGGCAATTTTAGCGCAAGAAGCAGGACTTGACGGTGCAGTTTGTTCTCCTCAAGAAGCCAGTGAATTGAGGCGGGTTTGCGGGGATGATTTTTGGTTAGTTTGTCCAGGAGTCCGTCCCAGTTTCTCTCAAATTGGCGATCAAAAACGAGTGATGACGCCCAAAGAAGCCTTACAAGCAGGGGCTGATTATTTAGTGATTGGTCGTCCCATTACTGGGGTAGAAAATCCAGAAATGGCATGGCAACAAATTTGTCAGGAGATTATGAATTGATGCGGTATTTTCTCGTGGGATTAGGCAGTGTGATTGTCCTTTCATTACCCGTAGCGGTGAAAGCCCAATCCGCTTGTTCTCAAACGATTCATTCTCTCACGACCAACCTCTTAAAAGATCTCCCAGGATATGCGAATCGTGTTATTCAACGTAGCCGACTGCCTTCTCGTCATCAAGGCAATTCAACATATATTATTCTTGCCGGACAACCCGATTTTAATCCCCTAACTGAAAACCTTGCTGGAAACTATACGCCGGCCTTTCCGCAAGCAGAAACCGAGGAAGTTAAACAAGTTTTTTTTACTACCTTAGAACGCCGCTATATTGAGCAAAAAGTATATTCGGTAGAGAGTTATCATTGGCTATTTTTAACCGCAACGGAGGAAGGATGGTATTTGGTTACCCTCTATTCTCGCTTTGGTTTACCGGATAAAACTCATCCTCCTACCCCTCCTCAGGAAACCAGTAATGGGATTATTGGCAAAGCGATTCAACTCTGGTTACGGGATTGTCGGTTTCAAGAATAGTTGATGTCTAGCCTTCTGCCGTCAAATGATCGCGCACTTGATTCGTTAAAATTTCTGCACTCACAACTCCCCCATGTAACCCCGTATCACCTTTTAAAGTCAGCCAAAGTTACGCCAATAATGTCTGCTTCATCATTACTGGGGCTTAAGGCATGACAGCGAAGCTACAAAAATGAAGATGCCAGCTGCATTTGCAAGGATTATGGTAATGCGGCATCTGGCTACTAATCTCTTACTAAAGAAACGGGGTCTAAGTAAGAAATCCAGGCTAAGCGTTTGCAAGCGGGATGCAATAGTGATTAAGACCACATATAAAGACAAGCAACTTTTTTTCCTCATAATTCTGAAATCTGAACTATCCTCCCAGTAGGCGAATGGAAACGTTTATGCTACAAGAAATCTTGTTCAGAATCAGGAAGCGCTTTACTTTCAAAATTTGATATTATAATGAGAGCATTGTAAATAAATATTACGGTTTTATTGATGTACCTTTATTACGCTCTTGGATTTATCGCATTGCTCCTTGTGATTGGTATTGTTGTCTACCTCATCACAGCTCGTAGTTATGAATCGTCTGAGACAGTCGCCAATTCCTACGATGAATGGACGCAAGATGGGATCTTAGAATTCTACTGGGGCGAACATATCCATTTAGGTCACTATGGTTCACCGCCACGACGCAAAAATTTTTTGCAAGCCAAAGCTGACTTTGTACACGAAATGGTGAAATGGGGAGGGTTAGATTCCTTACCCCGCGGGACAACTATTTTAGATGTCGGCTGTGGTATTGGCGGAAGTACTCGCATCTTAGCCAAAGAATATGGGTTTGACGTTACCGGGGTGACGATTAGCTCCAAACAAGTCCAACGGGCAACAGAATTAACTCCGGAGGGGGTTACGGCTAAATTTCAAGTGGATGATGCTTTAGCATTATCTTTCCCGGATAACAGTTTCGATGTGGTTTGGTCAATCGAAGCGGGTCCTCATATGCCAGACAAAGCAAAGTATGCTTCAGAAATGGTGCGTGTCTTAAAACCCGGAGGAATTTTAGTGGTTGCAGACTGGAATCAGCGAGATGACCGGCAAAAACCACTCAATTTCTGGGAAAAAATCGTCATGCGCCAACTCTTAGACCAGTGGTCACATCCTGCGTTCTCCAGTATCGAAGGCTTTTCTGAACAAATAGCAGAAACCGGATTAATAGAAGGAGATGTCGTAACAGCAGATTGGACTCAAGAAACCCTCCCCTCCTGGTTTGACTCCATTTGGCAAGGAATTATTAGACCGAAAGGATTAATTAAGTTCGGTTTCTCAGGATTTATCAAATCCCTCAGAGAAGTACCGACCATGTTGTTGATGCGATTAGGATTTGGGGCTGGTCTTTGTCGATTTGGAATGTTCCGCGCTGTTAAATCGCAAGCAGTTTCCCAACCAACAGAGACATCTACTACGAAAGCGGTCAACGCCTAAGTAACCAAACACCAATTGTCGAGAAATATGCTACAGATGAAAATCAAATTGACCGATCAATCTGTAGCATTCTTCATAGAAAAACAAACTGATGCAGGATGAAATTGCAATAGTCGGCGCAGGGATTGGTGGTTTAACTCTTGCTCGCAGCTTAGAGCAAAAAGGTCTTCCTTTTCAACTATATGACCAAGCAGATTCCTTTGAAGCTTTAGGATATGGAATTCAAGTCAGTCCTAATGTGGTAAGAGTACTAAATGACTTAGGTGTCAAAAAACATCTAGAGAGCATATCTCATCGTTGTCTGGGTTTTGAATTGCGATCTTTTAATTCCGATAAAGTTTTAGCAAAATGGACGCTAGATTGCAATACACCTTATTATCAATGCCGACGGGCAGATTTACACCAATTACTGTTTAATTCCATTCAAGACAAAAGTAACATTCATTTCTCACGACGCTTGGCGTCTTATCAGCAAAACGGAAATCACGTATCTCTCTACTGGGACAACTCTGAACCCATAACTGCAAAAGCATTGATCGCAGCCGATGGGGTTCGTTCAGCGGTCAGGCGATCGCTGTTTCCCCAGCATCAAGTTCAATATGCAGGGTATGCTGCTTTTCGAGCAATTTTACCCTATCGAGAAAAATATCGTTCTTTCCTGGGTCAAGCAACGGTTTGGATGGGAAAAAATCATCATGCTGTGGTCTATCCGATTGGGAATGAACAGGAGGGTAAATCTTGGCTCAACTTAGTCTTAGTTGTCAAAGATACCAATTGGCACGAGCAAGGTTGGACAATTCCTGCCGATAAAAAAGCAATCGCTCGAGATTTTGCTAATCAATCCGATGAACTTAGTGCTCTTTTAGAGGATTTGCTTGCAAGTCCCGAACCTTGCTTTAAATGGGGCTTATTCATCCATCAGCCACTCCCTTATTGGTCAGAAGGGAACGTCACTTTATTAGGGGATGCTGCCCACCCAATGCTTCCTTTTCAAGCCCAGGGAGCAGCAATGGCAATCGAAGATAGCTATGTTTTAGCGCACTATCTTGCTCGTGAAAGTGATATCGAAAAAGCCTTTGTTAAGTATCAAGAAGCTCGAATCAAACGTGCTACAAGAATGCAGCAAGTATCAAGAAATAATGCGAATGTCTTCCATGCTTCAGGAGTTAAAGCAGCTTTGAGAAATTTCGCTTTGGGGTTAGTGTCGGTCATTAATCCTAATTTACTCAATAAAAAATCCGCTTGGATTTATGATTATGATGCCAAAACTGGTTAGGGAATTAAAGACCTTTCCACTCAATCATGATCTTAAACGCCAAGATCAATCATTTCTAATCAATTTCTCCCAGCGCAATCTTACTCAAAAAAAATGAACTGTGTGACAACAAGCTTGATAAAAATACAACAACTTAAAGCGAGGAGTACGATCAGCTAACTGAGATCCAAAATAAAGATTTTAAACTAGATATAAGGCAGATCCGGTTAAGAAAATAGGTATTCTCAACTTTCTGCCCTTCGCTTATCCCAAACTCAGGTAAATTATGCTAGAAGGCTCAATTTTAGAAAAACTCTATACTGCTCACCAAAATACAGATCACCCCCTGAATTTGGGTGTCTACTATAAAAATACGTTAGTGGCACTGTGTCATGCCCTGGAAGATTTTATTCTCAATAGTAAAAGTAATCCCTTGGTCATTACTGCCTTTCAGCAGGGGAAGTGGTATATGCAAGAAGCGGATCGTTATGGGGATATTGCTCAGAAAGCCCAGAAAATTGCAATTATGGCAGCTCCAGGGGCTGGTTTTTCCGAACATCCCACCAGTCAGAAAGAAAATGTTGATTTAGTGAGTCTAGATGCAGCTACTGATCCAGTGGCTCAAGAATGGCATCTCATGATTTGTTCTCCCAGCTATACAGCAATGGTGCTGTGTCAAGAACTATCAGAAGAAGATTATGGGAAAACGGGGAAACCGGAACATGATTTAGAACGAAAGTTTTATGGGTTTTGGACATTTGAACCTGATTTGGTTTTAGAAACAGTAGAAATCGCGATCGCGCACATTGGCAACTATAATCGTGCCCTCTCCGCTGAGTTAGAACAGCATTTTCTCGCGATTACCTCAGCTTTGGGCACTGTAGAAACAGAAGACACCGGTGTAGTTGTTTCCCAAGTGGTTGATTATCTCCAAAACTCCCAAGCCGAACTCCTGAATCGTCAACAAGCAACAGCCGATCGCGAAGCCTCCTATTTACCGCAAGCTCAAAACTTGGACGATAATTTACTGTCCAACGAAATGCAAGCCTTCTTACGGATGGCACAACTGATTGACCAAGCTGATATTCAGAATCCGATGGCTGCTTCAGAAGTGGCTGCTTTAGCAGAAACCATGGGACAAGTCTTAGATCTACCCGCTTGGCAACAAAAACGACTCCGGTTAGCCAGTTTATTGCACCGTTTGGTTCCTTCCTTGGGAACAACACCCAAACCAGAAAGAGATGAAAATGAAGCTCCTTCCTGTGAATTAATCCCGAGTGTAGAAGCCTTGCGAGCGATGCCCAGAATGAGCGCGATCGCGCGGATCATTACCCATCAAACCGAACACTGGGACGGCACCGGCACCCCAGGACAGCTTGCCCATGATAATATTCCTCTAGAATCGAGAATTTTAGCCCTTGTCAGTTACTTTCAACACTGCGTGAATGATTTACGCATGAAGGGACAAACCGACACCCGGGAAGCAACGCTCAACCAAGCCTACGACGAGTGTAAAGAGCGGACCAATACAGTTTTTGATCCCAAATTGGTGGAAGCGCTTGGTTTACTTGTTATGGGAATGCAACAGGGCATGAGCTTGGAAACGGCTCAACCCAAAATTTCTGCAGGGATGTGGCTTTTAGACACAGAACAAGAAGAAAATCTCACACGAACTTAAGGCAAAGAACATGGATATTGAAGCAATCCGGAGTGGCAAAATTCAAGAACTGGCAGGGGTAGACCTAGAAGATGAAATATTAACAGAAGCCAACTTAGAGAAAGTAAACTTGAGCGGTGCAAATCTGGTTGGTATTGATTTATCTCATGCCAAGTTACAATCAGCTCACCTCAATGGAGCTAACTTACTAGGCGGAAATCTTACTGCTGCCGATATCCGGGCGAGTTTGATGGGAGTTAACTTAACCCAAGCCAACTTAGAAGGGGCTGATCTGCGAGGAAGCAACCTCCGCGGCGCCAATTTAATGGGGGCAACCTTATCCCGAGTGAGCTTAGCCGGTGCATTTCTCAGCGGTGCTAATCTCAGCGAAGCGAATTTGCAAGGAGGAGATTTACGCAGCAGTGATCTACGAGGCGTTAATTTTCAAGGGGCAAACCTCAAGGGAGCTAATTTATCTGATGCAGAATTACAAGGGGCGAACTTAAGTGGGGCGAACTTAGAAGAAGCAGATTTACGAGGGGCAAATTTAAGCGGCGCCAACTTAGATTCGGCTAACCTCTTGTGTGCAGAATTGGATCGAGTAAACCTTAAAGGAACTAATTTAGGAGGAACTTGTTTGTTGGGGACACAGGAAGACATTTCAATTATAAAGTCCTAGTTTCCTGTCTTCTGTTCGGGGCGGAACGCCCTTCAGGAGCTGGTCACTGGCTACCTTAATCGTATTAAGCCGCGCTCAATTAAAAAGGATATTGATCAATAATTTCTCCCTCTACAATTCTATAGCCCCATTCGGGATGTTTTCTAATTTGTTCTTCCACCCAACTGCGGGTCATCGGAGATTGATAGAGTTTTTGTAAGTCTTGCCAGCTAGGAATATCGGATGTTTTTTCCTCTTCTTCTGGGGATAAGGTTTTTTCGGGCGGTTGATCTTCTTCTAACAAGGGTGTATTGCCTTGTAACTGTGAAAATTTTGCCATGACACTTGCTTTGGTCACCGTGGTTTGCTCACTAAAAGCCGGGGGAAGATAGGGGGTTTGGACCCCTGCCTTTTTCGCTTTTAGGGCTTCATCCGCAACGCGATCGCATTTTCTTAAAAATCCATCCCATAAGTCTTTAGCTTTTACGGGGTTGCGTAACTCAGATCGCGCCTTGGCTACCGCTGCTTCTAAGGGTTCCCCTTGATGGACATAATACTGAATCCGTTCACTTTCAAACGCCGGATAGGGAACTCCGGGTTCAATTTCCCATTCCTGTTGGACTTTTTGGCTTTCCCCAAAGGGAATCCCTGCCACAAATTCATCCCAGAAGGGAGATTTGATGCCTTTGCTGATGCTGTCAATAATCTTAAAAACCCATCCCCCGGGATTAGAATAACCCCGGTGTTTAGCGTAGTTGAGAAGCGCATCTTGAAAAGCGTCTAATTGTTGTTGCGATTCCCAGGGACCTTCAAATTGATAGTGCGGTGTGACATTAACCGCTATGGGTTGACGACGAGGAGGGAAATAGGGGTCACGTTTAGCCGATGTTGGTGCAGGAGAAACTGTTTGGTCGAAAACGGATGGATGATTCAGCAATCGCTGTTCCAATTGCTCCACGTTTAAAGTATAGGAGTAAACAGGCGGTTGCGAACAAATCAAACTAAATTCAAGCAGCGATCGCGCTTTCAGGGCATCTCTGGCTAATGCTTGCTCTTCCTCGCTTAATCCAGTGGCAGCTGTCATTTCTTGAGACGAACACTGTACCGTTGCCTTTTGACCCAGCCAATGCCATAAGGTTTGATAGAGAATAGCAGCACTGACCCCTCCCATTTTTTGTGCTAACTGAGGATAGTAAACTGCTCCTTCACCGAAACTTTGCCAGAATTGCCTTAAATCCATTCGTCTCTATCGTTTTGCTGGTCCAGCCCAGGTTGCAAGGGCTCGAGGAGTAAATCCATTTGTCGTTTGTGCCGTTGGGTTGCCATCGGAATAGCGGCTCTGCTTTTTTAAAATTATACGAGCAATGTACAAAGGGAACCGGGGTTGATGATAGAGTGAGTGAAGCATCAGTGGTGATGTCGGAGAATTTGGAATGACAGAAGAAAATAATAAGCCTTCAGAAGAAACGCCAACACCAGAAACAGAATCGGAAACCCCAGCAACGGAACCGGCAAAAGCAAAGCCTGGCTTTTTCACAGGGCTAATCATTCGCCTCTTGCGAGGGATCATTGCTCGTTTGGAAAAGACAGTTGAAACACTAGAAACACAATCGACAACAGAAGCCACGGCAACCGCAGCAAGCCAACCTCAAGTTCCCACCGAAGAACTGCGGGGCTGGGATAAGATTTTACAGCAAGTGAGAAATCGAGTTCCCTTGACTGGCAATCTTCCTGATTTTTTACTCACCACCCTTTTAGTCGGAGCAAGTTTGGCGATTGTTTGGGGGGCAGTTGCAATTATTCCAGAAGGTTTGTTCTCTTCAACTCCCTCATCACCGCCGGAAGAAGAAATTTCCCAACAGCCCGAGCAACCGGAAGCACCCATCCCCCCGCCGGAAGCGAGAGAAGAACCTGAAATTAGTCCGGAACCGCCATCGGAGTCACGACCAGCAGCAGAACCGGAACCCGAACCGGAATTAACCCCAGAACAAGGCTTAATTGCTGCGATTCAGGAACAAGTTTCTGAAATCACCACCCGTTATGCGGAAGGACTTATTGAGTCCATTGAAGCCAACTTCCGAGATGGTCGTTTAATCATCGCCATCAGCGATCAGTGGTTTGAGTTATCCGATGCCCGTCAAGATGAACTGTCTAAAGAAATGCTAGCGCGATCGCGCCAACTCGACTTTACTCGCCTTGTCCTGACTACCCCGGATGGTAAACGCTTAGCCCGTAGCCCAGTGGTGGGAGAGAAAATGGTTATCCTGCAACGGGATAATCCTTCTTCTCCCCCTAATCCAGCTTAGTTCTCTTTCGCAGAAGAACGACGGCGACGACGACGAACTACCTTTTGTTCTTGGGGAGGCTCTTCTGAGGTAGCAGATGCAGTTTCCTCTGGCCCGGCAGCGATTTTAGTTTCTTCACTCGTCTCGCTAGCAGCAGAAACGGTCTCGGTTTCTACCGGTTCAGGTTCAGGAGCAAACTCTGGAGCTGAGGTTTCACCGTCCCCTGTTTCCTTCTCCAGTTCTTTGGTATTTTCCTCACGACCATTATCCTCATGAATCGGGGTTTTGGTTTTAATACTTCCCTCTTGACCATTGGTGTCTGGGCTTTTTTCACCCGGTGCAACTGCATAAACCAAGGTTTTGCGCCGATCCACTTCTTCGTCTAAACGCACTAACGGGGATAACCCCATCAAGGCATACATTTCCTGTTCAAGCGGGCTCATTTCCACCGCAATTTTCTGTTTTGGTTCTTCCCGTTGCGGCGAACGACTACCAGATCCTGCTTTTGTTTTAACCTCTTTACTCTCTTTTCCCTCTTTACCATTCTTTTGGCTGGTCTCGGAGTCATTACTTCCTCCTTTAGCGCCATTACTCACTTTCGGTTTAGAACCCGAGTCCGCTTTAGTGGGAGGATCAATGCTGCGACGACGGCGACGACGAGTCACACTATCCCCACCTGACTCTTGATAGCTAGGATGATTCACCAACTCTAAATCTGAGCTATCTTCTTGGGGAGAGTAAGGCACAGATGGCGTCGGCAAGGCTTCAACTGGTTTTTCTTGGGTATCTTTGGCTGATACTCTAGGCAGTGTCGGAATGCCTGCCACAGGAACCGCTGGCACAGCTTCTTGTTCTCCCGGTAAATGGACCAAATGTCCTAACCCGCCACAAGTGGGACAAGTCTGCCCAAAAATCTCGTAGAGGCTTTGTCCTTGGCGTTTACGGGTTAACTCAATTAGTCCTAACTCCGATAACTGAGAAATTTGGGGACGGGCTTTATCTTTTTTCAACGCTTGTTCAAATGCTTCGAGAACCTTCATTTGATCCTGGCGAGAGTCCATATCAATAAAATCAACAATAATTACACCGCCAATTTTGCGTAATAACAATTGACGAGCAATTTCCACCGCTGCTTCACAGTTCGTCCATAAAACGGTTTCGCGAGAAGTGGCTGAGCGCGTAAATGAGCCAGAGTTGACATCAATGACGGTTAAAGCTTCCGTCGGTTCGATAATGATATAGCCTCCTGAAGGCAAATCGACCCGTGGTTTGAGGGCTTCGCGAATCGCAGCATTGACGCGAAAATATTCGAGAATGGGCTGTCGTTCCCGATGATGATCCACCAATACCCCATTGGGTAAACGTCCACCACTCCAACTAGCCAGTTGTTGTTTGACGCGTTTGACACCAATATTGGAATCAACGACAATCCGGTTCACTTCACTGGTGTAAATGTCCCGTAAGACCCGTTGGATAAAATCATCATCACGGTTTAACAAAGCAGGGGGACGGGTGGTATTCGCTGCTTGTTGAATGGACTCCCATTGTTGTTTAAGAGCCTCTAAATCTTCAATAATGGCTTCTTCCGGCTGTCCTTCTGCCTCAGTGCGGACCAGCAAGCCCATTCCGGCTGGTTTCACTAGAATAGCCAGTGCGCGTAAGCGACTCCGTTCGCTCTCTTTCTTGATCCGTCGGGAAAGATTAACCCCACGACCATAGGGCATCAGGACTAAATACCGCCCCGGTAAACTAATATTGCCGGTTAGCCTCGGTCCTTTATTCCCCGTCGGCTCTTTCATCACCTGAACCAAAGCCTTTTGTTGCGGAGCAACTAACTCAGTAATTGCCCCAGCACTACGTTTTAAGCGTAACGGTCCCAAATCTGTGACGTGTATAAACCCATTGCGCTCAGCATCGCCAATATTGACAAAAGCCGCATCAATTCCAGGAATGACATTCTCGACAACGCCCAGGAAAATATCTCCAATTTGTTGATTTCCTGTAGCAATAACCATCTCTTCAATGAGATTTTCGGAAAAAATTGCGGCGGTGTGGTGTTGCTCTGCAATAATAATTTGTTTTGGCATTCAATTCCCTCAAATTTCTTGCATATAAACTCGGCAATTAACAATTAAGAATTAACAATGAATGACGTTGAATTAATTGTTCATTGTCAGTTGTGAATTATTTAATCTGTCTCTAAGAACGGGTTGGTGTTGAACCATCAAAATTTTTTTCAGTTCTCCTTTATTAGGAGCGTTAACTATATCTTTTCCCACGATTAAGGTTTTAAGATAGCATCTTGCCAAAACTTATGGTCACCAGTTTGAGGATAAATGTTTCTCAAATGACAAAGCCTTGGCACGGCTCGGTTGATGGCTACGTTGTGATCATCGTCTGAGTTGTTCGTTGAACAAGTTTGGCTTTACTGTATCTGCTGAAGATACGCCACAAGCGAAAAATGAAATCGGTTTCCTAAAGGAGACTCTAGAACAAAAAACATGAATGGGTCAACGCAACTTTTAGCATTATCCTGAAAGACAAAGGGAGCTTGCTACATCTGGATTTAATCCTCAGTTGGCTAGCAGCGCCCAAGTTCCCTGCTATTTTATCACGAAAGTTTCATTGGTCGTTGCCCCAAAAAAGCAGAGGAAGCAACTTCTCCCCCTGCTTCAGCGTATTGCATGGTGAAAGTCTTACTAGAATGTTAGATGACAGTATCATCAGGAATCGTTGCATTTTTCAGGATGACAACGATACCACTGCGAATATAAAAGCCTTCGTCTTCACGATTAGCTTCTTCTACGCGGTCTTTGTTCATGATTAAAACGTTCTTACCAATGCGGGCATTTTTATCCACGATCGCGCGACGAATTTTACTATTTTCGCCAATGCCAATCGGAATCTGATTATTTTGCCGTCCCCCCGAGGCTCTCTCACCATGAGATTCATAGTAATCTGCTCCCATAATCATACTATTTTCGACGGAGCAGCCCTTTTCAATGCGCGTGCGAATTCCTAATACAGAATTGCCGACGGTACATTCTTTGAGAATACACCCTTCACCAATGATTGATTCAGTGACATCGCAGTGTAAGAGTTTTGTCGGGGGAAGATAACGGGCGCGCGTATAAATCGGTGCAGCTTTATCGTAGAAGCTAAAGGGGGGTTCTGGCTGCATGGTCAGGGCAAGATTTGCCTTGTAGAAGGCTTCGATGGTTCCGATATCTTCCCAATAACCATTGAAGAGGTAAGCTTGTACGCGGTGATCTGGTGCAGCAGAGGGAATAATTTCTTTCCCGAAGTCCGTCTGTTCCGGATTGGCCTGTAATAATTTTCCTAAAACTTCTTTCTTGAAGACATAAATCCCCATTGAGGCAATATAGGGCATTTGTTGCGCTTGGGCGGCATCTAACCCCAAAGTCGTCGTATCGACCTTCATTTGCCGGAGGGCATCCCCTTTGGGTTTTTCACTAAAATCAACGATCCGTCCGGTATCGTCAATTTTCATTAATCCGAAGCTGCTCGCGCGTTTTTCATCAATCGGAATCACCGAAAGCGTAATATCGGCATTGGTTTCTCGGTGATGATGAATGAATTTATCATAGTCCATCCGATAGAGATGGTCCCCAGATAAGATTAAGTATTCATCAACATCCCACTCTTGAAATAACCATAAATATTTTCGGACTGCATCTGCCGTTCCTTGGAACCAATTCGGATTTTGTGGGGTTTGTTGGGCAGCAAGAACCTCGGCAAAACCATCGGTAAAACCAGAAAAATTATAGGC
Source organism: Cyanobacteria bacterium GSL.Bin1 (assembly GCA_009909085.1). Taxonomy (NCBI): domain Bacteria; kingdom Bacillati; phylum Cyanobacteriota; species Cyanobacteria bacterium GSL.Bin1. The sequence continues at coordinate 24,121 of JAAANX010000192.1, forward strand.
GCGACTAATGTGACGGTTTAATGAAGCAGAGTTGAATTGGGTCAATACATAAATTTTTTCTAAGCCGGAATTGATACAGTTACTGATTGGAATATCAATGAGGCGATATTTTCCAGCGAGGGGGACGGCTGGTTTAGCGCGTAATTTAGTTAAGGGATACAGGCGCGTTCCGGCACCGCCACCAAGAATGATACTTAAAACTCTTTTCATAAAAAATTTCTCCTGAGTGCCAAGGTTGCCCTTGCGGAAAGAGGGTCTGGGAAAGAACTTCTGTTGTAGAAACCTTTCTCCCTAAAGTGTAGGACTGTGCGGTCAACCTGGAAAGAGGTAAATTTTACCAGCAGCGATTTGTCTTTGATGATTGCTCAGTTGGGTCACGCGCTGAGAGGGTAATCGAGTAAACCCGGTTAAAGGGATTGTTAACTGTGCTGTAGGCTTTCCTCATTGAATGACCCTTGACGAATAACCAATGACCGACAAAAGAAGATAAATTAGTAGAGGACTCTCATTGTGAAATTGACCGTAACTTATGCCAGAACAGCCTCAAGCCGCTTCTCTTTCTGAAGACAATGCCCGTGAATTATTGCGACAACTCCGACAAAAAGAAGGAAACTGGGTTGAGTGGGGAAAATCTTGTCAACAGTTACACAAAGCAGGATACGATACACAAACGATTTTTGAAGCCACTGGATTTGAACCGATTCACCAAAACCAAGTTATTGTTGCCTCACAAGTGTATGATAGCCTGATGCAAGTTGGGGTAGCCGAAACGGTGCAAGAACGTTTTACCAGTGGGGGAAGTGATATTTTGTATGAGTTCCGGATTTTGCCGCCAAAAGAACGCTCTCAAGCGGCAACCCTCACTGTAGAAAAGAATTTAACCCAACCGGAAGCGCATGATATTGCCAAAGCGATTAAAGATTTTTTGTATTTAAGTTCTCTACCCGAAGGATTTACCGATTCGGCTGGAGATGCGGTGGGGTATCATTACTGGAAATTGGCGCGGGGGAAAAAAGATTTACAAGCGCGATCGCGCCTCATTGCCCAAGGGTTACGGTATGTGGAGTCCCATACCGCTCGGGAAAAAATCGAAAGCCTCCTCAGCGATTTCACGGTTGTTCCAGCCACCCCTGCTCCCAAGTTGCCCATCTATCGTCTCGAACAAGAAGAGGAATTACCGCGCCTTCTGCCGGTTGCTCCCCATTTAAAGATTACTCCTGACCAATTGCAGCATTATTCGCAACCGCAACCGCAAGGCTTGTTTAGTGTCACCGCACTTTCGGGAGAAGGACAATGGGTGGCGCTTCCCGGTTGGCACATGATTTGTGCGGCTAGCGATCCCATTGCAATTCCTTGTACCCGTGAAGATCTCCCGAAATCAGAGTCGCTGGCGAATGAACCCTTACTCTTAGTGGTGGATCGCGCTGAGACGCAATGGTATCTTCACAGTTACTTTTTAGTTGCCCAAGGTGACGGCTTAGGAGTGCAATGGTTTGAACAAGCCCCGAACCAAGAGCTTTTAGGCAAACTAATTTTGATTTTACGTCCCAAACGCATTGTCGATGAGGGCGCGATCGCGCAAAGTTGGCAACTGGAAGAGTAATTGATTACAGATGGGTCAAGGGAAGGATGGTGTAGCATGATCGAATCAGACCCTGAAACAAAGGACATCAAGATGGAAATCGGCGTTCCCAAAGAAACCAAAGACCAAGAATATCGCGTTGGGTTAAGCCCTAGTAGTGTTCGTAGTTTGTGCGAAAGGAAGCATCACGTTTTTGTTGAAACCCAAGCTGGAGTGGGAGCGGGTTTTACGGATGAAGATTATCAAGACGCTGGGGCGACAATTGTTGTCGAGGCAAAAGCCGCCTGGAATCGGGAGCTCGTCGTGAAAGTGAAAGAACCGCTTCCTGCTGAATACACCTATTTACAAAAAAATCAACTATTATTTACTTATCTTCACCTGGCGGCGGATCGGACGTTAACAGAAGCTTTAATTGATTCGGGGATTACTGCGATCGCCTATGAAACGGTGGAACTTCCAAGTGGCAAATTGCCCCTTCTCAATCCGATGAGTATTATCGCGGGACGATTGTCCGTTCAATTTGGAGCCCATTATCTGGAAAAACAACAGGGCGGACGCGGTGTTTTACTCGGTGGCTTTCCCGGCGTGCGTTCCGGGCGAGTGGTCATTCTCGGGGGCGGCGTCGTCGGAACAGAAGCGGCTCGCATGGCAGTGGGAATCGGTGCGCAAGTCCAAATCCTGGATGTCAACGTGGAACGCTTAGCAGAACTGGAAAACCTTTTTGGATCCCGCATCGAACTCCTCTATAGCAATTCCTCACAAATTGAAACGGTGGTTCCAGAAGCGGATTTGCTCATTGGTGCCGTGCTCACTACTGGAAAACGCGCCCCCAAGTTGGTGACGCGTCAATTAGTGCAACAAATGCGTACCGGTAGTGTGATTGTCGATGTCGCCGTCGATCAAGGGGGTTGTGTGGAAACATTACAAGCAACGTCTCATAGCCATCCCACTTATACCGAAGAAGGCGTCGTTCACTTTGGGGTTCCGAATATGCCTGGCGCTGTGCCATGGACCGCGACGCAAGCTTTAAACAACAGCACCCTTCCTTATGTCATCCAACTGGCGGATCAAGGCTTAGCCGCACTGAAAACCAATCCCATTCTCGGTAAAGGGTTGAATGTTCAGCAGCAGCAACTCGTCCATCCAGCAGTGCAAGAAGTCTTTCCAGATTTAGTGTAATAGCTATGGCTGCTAAATGATCAATCAGGGCAAATTGGTTTGGAATAGCTTTCGGTTACCTTTCCACTTGCAACGGGGTTTCTTGATCCGGTTCTAAGTCTTCTGCAACTGCTTGAATCAGGAGCGGTAAACCAGCTCCTTTTAACCCCCGGCGAATTTGCTCTGAGGTCTCTGTAAACCCAACAAAAAGCGGATAGGCTTTTTGCGTTCCTTCACTGAAGATATGTTCTTTACCGAGAGGCATCATCCATTCATATTCTTGATTCAGCCAGACTTCAGTTTGTCGCCAACGACGGAGTAATTCCGAAAATTGTTCTTGGGGGCGATGGATAAAGACCATAATTTCTACTCCCATTTTGATTTTCCATTCGGGATCACAGGTGAGAATGGCTAAGTCACAAGGCAGTTGCACGGCTTTGGGATGAGAAAAACTACCGTCAGCAGATTTTGCTGTTCGTAAACGAAGTAGGGGTAGTGGAATCGTAATGACACTTTCATCAGGACGACGCAAACTCGGTAACATTTCCAAATAAGGTCGATATTGTCGCAAGAGCGCGATCGCGCTGGAACGATTGCTATATTCAGCAAGTAGGGTTTCGTACTGTGACTGTCTAATCAGCATAGTTCGTCTAAAAATCAGATTAACCCCTTTAACCGAGTTGGTCAAAGATTTTGAACATGGGGAGATACATCGACAAAAGAATGACACCGACCATAGTGGCAACGCCAACCATCATCAGTGGTTCAATTAAACTCGTAAGCGCTTTTACAGCTTGTTCTACCTCATCTTCATAAAAGTCTGCCACTTTCATCATCATCGCATCGAGTTCCCCCGTTTCTTCCCCAATGCTCATCATTTGAATCGCTAGGGGAGGAAAAACTGCTTCTCGCTGTAAGGCGAGACTAATCATTCCCCCTTGCTGAACTTCTTGTTTAGAAGCTTCAATGGCATTGGCATATACTTGATTCCCCGCCGTATCACGAACAATATCTAACGTACTTAAAATCGGAACCCCTGAGCGAGTCAAGGTTCCGAAAATTCGACAGAATCGTGCGACAGCATTTTTTTCTAGCAAATCCCCAAAAACAGGAATTTTCAACATCAACTTATCGATTTGTAAACGTCCCACCGGCGTTTTGTAGTATTGTCGAAGACCAAAAACAGTACCACCGATGATGACAATGGGAATCAGGATTCTGGGGCTTCTTAAAATCGCACTGAGATTCAGCATAAACTGAGTTAAAGCCGGCAATTCCACCCCTAACCCTTCAAAAATCCCAGCAAAAATCGGAATCAAAAATACGGTCATGCCAATAAACACGGCAAACGCAAATAAACCCACTGCGACTGGATAAGCCATGGCAGATTTAATTTGTCCTTGCAATCTCGCCATATCTTCTAATAATTTCGCGATCCGATTGAGCACCTCATCGAGAACCCCACCTGCTTCTCCTGCTTCTACCATACTCACATAGAGTTGGTCAAAACACTCGGGATGTTTACTCATTGAATCCGAAAGATTCACGCCTTGTTGGACATCACTACTAATCCCGTTTAAGGCTTTACGTAATTTTGGATTGGCGCATTGCTCACCGAGAACTCCCAAGCAACGGACAATTCCCACCCCCGCATTCACCATCGCGGCAAACTGACGAGAAAAAACCGCTTTGTCCTTAACGCCAACACTAGACAGCTTTTCTTCAATAACCGATAAATCGATATCGAGATCTAATCCGGCTTTTTTCGCCCGACCGATTTTCGGGTATTTCCCCCGCAATAAGCGCTGGGCTTCCACAGGCGATCCGGCCTTCACTTTCTCTTTCGTCCGTTTTCCTTTCGCGTCTTGAACTTCTACCAAATAAGTTGTCATGGCTTGATTTCCCTAATCACTCATCTTCTTCTAGCGACGTGCATTTGCTCTCACTTTTGCCCGGCCTGAGGCGCCTCCTGCGGTTAAGCGGTAAAGCTCATCGGGTTTACTACTTTTGGAGAGTGCTTCTTCCATGGAAATGACCCCCTTATTCACCCACTCGGCAAGTGACTGTTCCATCGTTTGCATCCCCAACTTCATTCCCGTTTGAATCGAAGAATAAATCTGTGACGTTTTTCCTTCTCGAATTTGGTTGGCAATTGCCGGTGTCACAACCATAATTTCCTGCGTTAAGGCGCGTCCAAATTCACCGGGTTTCGGATTTTGCTTTTTCGGTAAACATTGACTGAACACGGCAATTAAGGATCCTGAGAGTTGTGCCCGAATTTGCTCTTGTTGTTCAGCAGGGAAGACATCGACCATCCGATCAACTGTCGCAGCTGCAGAACTGGTGTGTAAGGTTCCAAACACTAAGTGACCGGTTTCTGCTGCCGAGACAGCCAGAGAAATCGTTTCTAAGTCCCGCAATTCTCCCACCAGAATGATATCCGGGTCTTCCCGTAAAGCGGCTTTTAGAGCATTGGCAAAGCTTTTCGTATCTTCACCTTTTTGGCGCTGGTGAAAGAGACATTTGTCATTGGGGAAAACATACTCAATGGGATCTTCAACCGTTAAAACGTGCTCATGGCGCGTGCGATTAATTAAATCCAGAATCGCAGCTAGAGTCGTGGTTTTTCCAGAACCCGTCGGTCCCGTTACTAAGATCAAGCCTCGCGGGCGACCTGCCATTTCTTTAACCACATCAGGTAAGCCTAGCTTTTCGTAGTTGGGAATTTTTGAGGAAAGTGCTCGTAAACAAGCGGCGTAGCAACCCCGTTCTTTATAAACATTGACCCGGAACCGCGCCAGTCCTTTTACCCCATAGGAACAGTCTAATTCCCAGTTTTGCTCTAACTGTTTGCGTTGGCTATTGTTGAGCATGGTAAAAATAAGCCGTTGCGTTTCCTGGGGAGTCAACGGATCATCAGTAACCGGTTCTAATTTCCCGTTGTAGCGGAAATAAACAGGAGCACCGGCTTGAATATGCATATCCGATCCGCCTTTTTCCACCAATTCTTCCATTAAGTCTTCAATCATTAAATCCATCGCGATTATTCCTCTAGGATGACAAAAAGTTGAGTTGAGGTTTTTAGGGTCTAGCTTTCCCTAATCTTGGAAGCGAGGTGTCAAACAATAAGGGCAATCTAACCATTCCGGTTGCAGTTCCGCTGAGCAAGTATTGCAACTGAGTGAACTCTTGCGTTTGGCTTTAATTTCGGCTTCGAGACCGGAGTCGGTAAAGGTCACTCGTTCCACTTCCTCTAAGGTGGTGTATCCTTCTCGCACGAGGTTTAAGCTATAAGACAGGAGCGTTTTCATCCCTTCTTCCACGGCAGCTTCTTTAATCCGTTCGGTGGGTGCTCCTTCATTGATCAAAGTTTGTAAATGCTCGCTCATTGCCATGATTTCATAGACCCCAGCCCGCCCTTTGTAACCGACGCCATTGCATTTACTGCACAGTTTATTTTTCTGACGCGCTGTTTCAATTTCATCCGGTTGCAGGGTGTTGGCTTTGTAGAAAGTGATTTCTTCTTCTTTGGCGGCAGATAAACCAAAACGAGCTAATTCTTCTTGACTGGGATTATAAGCAATTCGGCATTCACTACAAACGCGACGCATTAAACGTTGGGCTAGCACTCCGATCAATGATCCCGAAACCATAAAGGGTTCCACTCCCATTTCGTCTAAGCGCGCGATCGCGCCGGCAGCATCATTGGTGTGTAAGGTCGTTAAAACTAAGTGTCCCGTTAATGCGGCTTCAATTGCCGTTTTTGCCGTTTCTTTATCTCGCGTCTCACCCACCAGAATAATATCGGGATCTTGCCGCAGAAAGGACCGTAAAATTGACGCGAAATCCATTCCTTTTTCTCGAATAACCTGTACCTGCGTAATGCCGGGTAAGGTATATTCAATCGGGTCTTCTGCTGTGCTAATATTCACCCCCGGATCATTGCGTTCTGCCAAAATGGAGTACAGTGTGGTTGACTTCCCAGAGCCGGTGGGACCAGTTACGAGAATTAATCCAAAGGGGCGGCTTGCCATATTTCGCACTAAGTCGAGACTAGCGGGATCGGTAATTAATTTATCGAGCCCCAACTGCGTAGCACTGTTATCCAAAATCCGCAACACAATTTTCTCTCCGAAGCGACTGGGTAAACTGCTCACCCGAAAATCCACATTACGCCCTTGATATCGGCGGCGAATCTTACCGTCTTGCGGTAGCCTCCGTTCAGCAATATCTAATTCAGCCATAATCTTAAAACGGGCTGCGATCGCGGGAGCAATTTTAATCGGCAAATGATCGAATGTTTTTTGGAGAACCCCATCCCGGCGCATTCGCACTCTCACATGTTCTTCTTGCGGCTCAATATGAATATCAGATACTCCTTCTTTCAAGGCTTTAATTAAAATCCGATTCACCAGATTGATAATCGGTGCTGCTTGGGCATCTCCCAGGGATTTTTCTAGATCGGCATCTGCTTCATCATTAACCTCTTCTAAACCTTCCACATCGAGGTTAGCGATGTCTTTAGTAACATCGAGTTGATCGTCTTCTGCCGCTTTTTCTTCCTTAGCCGATTGTTCATCTAGATATTTACCAATGATTCTTTCATAATCCTCCAAAGTCATGACCACCCGCTGTGCAATCAATCCCTTGGGACGAAGAATTCGGAGCAGATCATCTTGAGCGGTAAGTTCATCAGGGTCTACCATCCCCACTAATAGCGATGGGGGACGGGTATCGCGCTTGGTTAAAGGCAGCAATTTGTGACGACGACACAGATCAAGGGGGATAACATCGTCAATTAACTCTGTAATTGGATATTCCTCAAGGTCAGTTACTTCCGGATCAAGAGACTCTACCCCATAGTAAATTTTTAATTCAAATAGATGATGTTTTTTATACTGACGATACAGTTCCGGTGGCAAGTCTTTTCCGGTGACAGCCCTCAGAGCTTCTGTAAAAGATTGCTTGCCTTCGGATTGGGTAACTTCTTGTCTAGCTTGTTCAATCTCTTTGCTGCTTGCATAGCCAGCTTGAATTAATTTATTCCCAAACGGGGAAGAGTCACGTAAAGTTGTGAGAGCTCTTTGACGTTTTTTAGCCGATGAGGAATGAGTCATAGCAATAATCGCTGCAGATAGGACATTATACGAATGGTTGTTGGAAACTCGATCTTTATTAAAGGGAGAGCTTGATTTCAAGCTTGCTTGGTTCAAGCAGATGCTCTCACTTCAACAACAGAGTAATCTAGGAATGGTTACTTTTTGTAATTAAAATCAAATTAATTTAGTAATTTCAATCTTATCTATATATTTATAGGATGTCGATCATCATCTGAAGAAACTAGTGTCATTCTTGGTATTACCACTTATTGTTCCCTTGTATTTCGTTTCGATGATCTCCCCTCTCTTCTTCCTTAGCTCAGGACGGAAAAGAGTAATAATATTGTCAATATTCTTTATAAAATAGTGCTTTAGTGCTATTGGCTTGCTAAAAAGCTAGCTCAAAATCAATCAGGGTATCGGCTTTCAGCTTTCTAAACTCGATCTTGAATCCTGTTTTTTGTTTTTGTAACTATTTATATAAAATAGTTTTATAAATTTTTTTAATACAACTTTGATTTAGCTCAAAAATATTCTAAACAGATTTTAGCTATCTTACTTCTTTAATAATATTTTTAGCTTTGTTTAACGTCCTAAGTTTCATTAACCCAGTCTTTCATTTTCAAAATCGCTACGTAATAATTGCAATTAACTAGGCAAAGAACGAGGAAAACACTGTGAAGTTATCAGTTTACGGAAAAGGCGGAATTGGAAAATCGACGACAAGCTGCAACATTTCAGTCGCCCTAGCCAAACGAGGTAAAAAAGTATTACAAATTGGATGTGACCCAAAGCATGACAGTACTTTTACCCTGACTGGATTTTTAATTCCGACGATTATCGATACCTTACAAGAAAAAGATTTTCACTATGAAGATATTTGGCCGGAAGATGTCATCTATCGCGGTTATGGCGGCGTAGATTGTGTAGAAGCCGGCGGTCCTCCTGCTGGTGCTGGTTGTGGCGGTTATGTGGTCGGCGAAACGGTGAAGTTACTCAAAGAACTGAATGCGTTTGACGAGTATGATGTCATTCTGTTTGATGTGCTGGGTGATGTCGTCTGTGGCGGTTTTGCTGCCCCCCTTAATTATTCCGACTATTGCATGATTGTGACGGATAATGGCTTTGATGCGCTATTTGCAGCCAACCGGATTGCAGCTTCCATTCGAGAAAAATCTCGCACTCATCCCTTACGCTTAGCGGGGTTAATTGGTAATCGGACCTCGAAAAGAGATTTAATTAACAAATATATTGAAGCGGTTCCCATGCCAGTTTTAGAAATCTTGCCCTTAATTGAAGATATTCGCGTGTCTCGGGTGAAAGGAAAAACCATTTTTGAAATGGCAGAAACAGAACCGATGTTAGAGGAAGTAGCGCAATATTACCTCAACATTGCCGATCAACTCCTTGCCTTACCCGAAGGGGTTGTTCCGGATGATGCGCCTGATCGCGATCTCTTCTCTTTATTATCTGATTATTACCTCAATCCGGCTGATGGCAACAGCACGAAAGGTGCGCCAGTAGAAGAAAGCGAAGAATTAGAAGCATTAATGGTTTAAATAGTCCTTTGTCCTTCGTCCTTGGTGATTCGTAAGGCAAGAACAAATGACGAATGATAAAAATACGGAGAAAATAATGGCTGCAGAAGAACAAACGGCTTTAAATTTTGAATGTGAAACAGGAAATTATCATACCTTTTGCCCGATTAGTTGTGTAGCGTGGCTGTATCAGAAAATTGAAGATAGCTTCTTTTTAGTCATTGGTACGAAAACTTGCGGCTATTTCCTGCAAAACTCGATGGGGGTGATGATTTTTGCTGAACCCCGTTATGCGATGGCGGAGTTGGAAGAAGGGGATATTTCCGCTAAACTCAGTGATTATGATGAATTGAAGCGGCTATGTTTGCAAATTAAGCGCGATCGCAATCCCAGTGTCATTGTTTGGATTGGCACTTGCACCACCGAAATTATCAAAATGGATTTAGAGGGAATCGCACCGAAACTCGAAGCCGAAATTGGAATTCCCATTGTGGTGGCGCGGGCAAATGGCTTAGACTATGCCTTTACCCAAGGGGAAGATACGGTTTTAGCGGCAATGGTGAATCGGTGTGATGAGACGCCCCAAATTGAACCAGAAGCGGAACCGGAACAAAAGAAAAACGGATTGTCTCGCTTCTTGAACTTCGGACAGAAAGAAGAAGAAGAAGCGCAACCGGAAGCAACAGAATATAAAGACCATCCTCCCTTAACTTTATTTGGATCCGTTCCAGATGCTGTAGAAACTCAATTAAGTCTGGAGTTGAAAAAACAGGGGATTAAAGTTTCCGGGTGGCTACCCTCCAAACGCTTTACAGAGTTACCCAGTATTGAAAAAGGAAATTATGCCTGTGGCGTACATCCTTTCTTAAGTCGGACGGCAACGAATTTAATGCGTCGCCGCAAGTGTAAACTCATTGGTGCGCCCTTCCCCATTGGTCCGGATGGCACTCGCGCTTGGATTGAGAAAATTTGTTCTGTCTTTGAGATTGAACCGGAAGGTTTAGAGGAACGAGAAGCCCAAATTTGGGAAAGTGTAGAAGACTATGTGAAGTTAGTCCGTGGCAAGTCTGTCTTCTTTATGGGGGATAATCTCTTAGAGATTTCCTTAGCCCGTTTCCTCGTCCGTTGCGGAATGACGGTTCATGAAATTGGTATTCCTTATATGGATAAACGCTATCAAGGGGCAGAGTTAGCTTTATTAGAAAAAACCTGTGCTGATATGGGTGTGGGACTGCCAAGAATTGTCGAAAAACCGGATAATCATCATCAAATTGAACGGATTATGGCAGAAAATCCGGATCTGGTCATTACGGGAATGGCACACGCGAATCCATTAGAAGCCCGTGGCTTTAGTACCAAGTGGTCGGTTGAGTTTACTTTCTCGCAAATTCAAGGCTTTACTAATACTCGCGACTTACTAGAATTGGTCACTCGTCCCATGCGTCGCAATAATAACTTACAAGAGTTAGGCTGGACTAACTTAGTGCAGGAAGAGGACGCAAAACGAATTACAGTTTAATTTAGCATTCTTCTTTTCTTCTTCGGTCAGAGATTACGCCTTCCTAAACTGCGGAATGAGGAGGGACCCTGCGCGGGTTTCCCGCGCAAAGGAACGCCCGACGATGCGGTGCCGCTTTCCAACTGGAATTCGATTCCAGTTGGGTCGGCACGAAAGGCGCCTATCCTCACTAAAGCTCCGGTGACCGTTGGTCAGAGCGTGGTAATTTTGAGCAAGATCATCACGCTTTTTTCCTTGGGAAATGGAGGACAAGTTGCTATCATACAGCAGTAGAGTCTTTAATACCGCTTTAAGAGAGAATAGGAACTATGGATATTTTGACACTGGGTTGGGTTGCATTTTTAGCTCTGTTTACTTGGTCGATTACGATGGTGGTTTGGGCACGTAACGGATTCTAAAAGAGGTGGACTGTGGAAATTTTAACTCCCCTAAATGTACTGTTTCTGGTTGCGTTTGTCTTGTTGATCTTAGTCAGTGGTGGAATTTTGTATCTCACCGCGATCGAGTGGCGTGACAGACGTCGTCAGTCGCGGGATCAAAAGGGGAAGTAACCTCTCCCAGCTTCAATCAGAAACAGATTTACCCGACAAACCTTTAGCGTTAAAAGCAAATACTAAAGCGACTATTGGGCGGAACGAATTTCCGCCTAGTTTTTTTTGCACTAGGGATTAACCAGTAAAAGACTCCTCCTGAATTCAGAGGAGGAGAGAAAATAGAATGTATGGGCAATTAATTGTAAATCAATCTAGTTTTCGGCTTGTTGGACTCGCGATTCTGCTTTTGCCATGACTTCGGCTTTATTATCGAGCATTTGACCCGGATAGTGTTCTAATTCTTTGGTGGACAAGGCAATCCGTCCTTGATATTCATCCACATCCACAATCATCACTTTAATGGTTTCGCCAACGGTTAACACTTCTTCGAGAGATTCGACCCGTTTTTGACTGACTTGCTTGATATGAAGTAAGCCGGTGACTCCCGCAGCCAGTTCAATAAAGGCACCATAAGGCTTAAGATTAACCACTTTCCCTTCGATCAAGCTACCGGCAATAATTTGACCCATCGCATCGGCTTTCGCTGCTTCCCGTTGCGATAGCACCAACCGTTTGTCTTCGGGATTGACTTCAATGAGGAGTCCAGTTACGCTCTGACCAATGAGGTCATCTAAATTATCCGCTGCTAAGAGATGCGATCGCGGTACGAATGCCCGCAACCCCATAATTTCTCCCTTGACACCACCGCGATTACTGCCAGTCACTTGCATTTCTACTGGTTTGCGATCCGTTTGGTACGCTTCTAACGTTTCCCAAACCCGTTGTTCTTGTAGCTGACGGCGGGAGAGTGTGACTTGTCCGTCTGCATTTTGTTCGCGAATTACTAAAAATTCCAATTCTTCATCCAGGGGAATGATGTCATCAAAACGAGTGGCGCCACCGAGATTGGCTTCTGAAAGGGGGAGGAGTCCAGGAGATTTTCCGCCAATATCAATGTATGCCACCTCATTATCATAGTTAACTGCTTTCCCACGCACCACTTGTCCTTTTTGAAAGTGGTAATCATAATCGGCAAGGGCTTTGGCAAAATCATCTTCAGAGAAAGGAACGTTCGCTTGAGATTCGGGAGAAGGGGTGAAATCAGAGGTCATCTTCAATTAAAGAGTATGCGTAGAAAATAGAGGTGGGGGAAACGGTTAAGAAATATTTATATTGGCTTCCCCCGGTTGGGTTACGTTGACTGGTTTACTGCTTCAGAGTTTCCTGAAACAATCCTTTGACTCGTTCCCAGGCATCTTGAGCAGCGGTTGGGTGATAGCTTGCTCGTTGGTCACAGAAAAAGCCGTGATCGGCTCCATCATAACGAAAGATGCGGTGAGGAATATTCTGTTTTTTAAGTTCTGCTTCAATTTGGTCAACTTGTTCTAAGGGAATGAGAGGGTCTTGTGTCCCAAAGAAGGCGTAAATGGTCCCTTTAATCTCTTTGGTGCGAGTAATCGTCGGTTTTCCCCCACCCGGCGTTTGTGTGGCAATGCCAGCACCATAGAAGGAAGCGGTCGCTTGAACATCAGGGAGAGTAGCAGCGAGATAGGCAACATGACCGCCGAAACAAAAGCCAATGCAGCCAAACCCCTTGCCTTGGCATCGAGGAAGAGATTTTAAGTAATTAATCGCAGTTTGAATATCGTTAAGCAGTTCACTGGCTTTAGTTTGTTCTTTATATTTTCTTCCCTCTTCTAAGTCTTCGGCGGTATAACCCACGGCAAAACCGGGGGCTTGGCGCTGATAAATCGCCGGCGCGATCGCGATATAGCCTTCTTTGGCGAAGCGTTGGGTGACCTCTTTGATATGGTCATTGACACCAAAGACTTCCTGAATGACAATCACACCCGGATAAGTCCCTTCCGCGTCGGGTTGGGCAAGATGAGCATCCACTTGCACATCTCCGGCATTCAATTGAATATCTTCTGTTTTAATTGCAGACATAGTCCTTGCTCTAAATTTGTTTAAAAAACCTCGCTTTGAATTTTAACGAAGCACAGTCCCTTTGCTGGCGGTGCTAATCAGCCTGTCCAGATTACAGTGATAGCAACGCTTTATTCCTCACTTTGACCATTCCATCCCTTGATCATGCCATCTTCAAGATAGGTAACGCGATCAGCAACATCTTTAATTCTAGGGTCATGGGTAACAATTAAAACAGTGCAGTGATGTTCTTTCGCTAAACGACGCAGTAATTCAGTGATGCGATGTCCACTCTGAGAGTCTAGGGCAGCGGTGGGCTCATCTGCCATAATCAGGGGAGGATTACCGGCAAGCGCACGAGCGATGGCAACCCGCTGTTTTTGCCCCCCTGACAAATCTCTCGGTTTCTGATTCGCATACAGTTCTAATCCCACTTGTTCTAATAGAATTTGGGCTTCGTAACGGGCTTGGCTACCTTGAACGCCTTTAACATTAAGAATCAGCTCGACATTTTCTGCCGCAGTCAGCGCTGGAAAAAGGTTAAAGTTTTGAAAAATAAAACCAATGTGTTGGCGACGAAATGCGGTTCGTTTTTTCTGAGAGAGTTTGGTAATTTCTTCTCCTAATAAATACACCTTGCCACTTGTGGGGGTGAGGAGTCCCGCCAGAATAGAGAGAAAAGTGGTTTTCCCAGAACCAGATGGTCCCATTAGCAGTTGAATACTGCCTCGTTGGGCTTCCCAGTTAATGTCTTGCAGGATCGGAATGTTTTGTCGCCCTGATTGAAAAAACATCGTAATGTCTTGGGCGTAAATTGAAGTATTAACAAAGGCATGGGAGTCTGGAGAAGAATTTGATCGGGCTGGAGTTTTAAATAACACAGTAAATGATGCCGACAAGACTATCTATGCTTTAAAGACAATGGCAGGGTCAACGCGGTTGACTTTTTGAATAGCAAAAATCGCCGAACCTATACACATAATAATCGTGAGGACAAAAATCGCGATCGCGCTAACGGGGGTAATCAATAATAAGGTTCCTTGCTTCCAGTTGATCCAACTAGCAATCCCCAAACAGATTAGGGTTGCCGGTAAATAGCCTAAAATGGCCATCCACAACGCCTGTTCAATAATAACCTGATAAATCATCCCTGCTGAAGCTCCCATTGCCTTCAGGGTGCCAAATTCTCGAATATGGTCGGATACCGAAGAATACAAAATCTGACTCACCACAACAATCCCGACAATAATGCCAACCACCGTACCTAAACCTAAAATTAAGCCAATGCCAGTCCGCTGTTGCCAATAAGTTTGCGTTTTTTGGATGAGTTCTTCCTGAGAATAAACCGTAACTTGGTTTAATTCGCTCTCCAATCGTTCTTTGAGCGTGGAGAGTTCCACTCCCGCTGCGGGCTGAATCAAGATAAACGTCAGAATATCTGATGCCACTAAATCTCTCGGCGTACTCGGCACTGGCTCTTGATTATTCTCCCCTTCCACGGCATCAAAGCGATTGACACATTCCAACTGTGATGAACCTTGGGGTAAGCGACAATTCAGCTGTGAGGTTCGTCCCGCATTAAGATAAGCATTCGCATTTCTCAGAGAGGTTAAAACAAATGGGTTAGAAATCATGGAGGCATTCCCATCGGTTAATCCTACTACCTGCGCCGGTAAAGAGTTCAATTGCACTTCGGTTCCCAACTGTTCGATACTTAAAGTATCTTGATCGGTACGGTCAATCATGACTTGATAAGGCTCATTCAACTGGTTGAGATTCCCTTCGAGAATTTTAGGGGGACGATAGAGTTTCCCGCTGGGATTAAACCCAATCAGTCTTGCTCGCGCCATTTCTCCTTCTGGGGGATACCATTGTGCCCCGGAAAAAAGTAAGCCCTCGGCACGGGCGACGCCTGAGACTTGCCGCGCTTTAATTAACTCGGAAACGGGAATGGGTAAGGTCAACTCTAGCTGCACGAGGGAATCTGAAGCCACCCAAAGCGCTGCCGAAGAATTATTAATGAGCGCCACGGTTGACTGACTAAACCCACTAAAAATTCCGGTTTGCAACGTGACAAGACTCACGGCAAATAAAATCCCAGCTTGGGCAACTAAAAAACGGGGAATATCTTCCAGGAGATTTTTACGAGCAAGAGAAACCATAAAAAACAAGTGCAATAAAAATTATTGTTATGCGTATGAAGGCCAAAAGGTTTTAGAACTGTGGAATATCAACTCAAGAAATTAGGTGCTGATGATCTTGACTTAATGGACAGTCTTCTTGATTGTTTCGGAGAAGCTTTTGAGGAACCAGATACCTACGGAAAATTCAGGCCAGATGCAGACTATATGAGAGAGTTGCTTGGAAGTAATATGTTTATCTCTATCGTTGCGCACATCAATAGTAAAGTTATAGGTGGACTGGCAGCATACGAATTGAAAAAATTCGAGCAAAAGCGTAGCGAGATATACATCTACGATTTGGCGGTTGCCACTAAGTATCGAAGGAAAGGTATTGCCACAGCTCTCATTAGGGACTTGAAAAGCATTGCCAAAGCTCGTGGTGCTTGGGTTGTTTTTGTGCAAGCTGATTATGTAGACCATCCTGCAATAAATTTGTACACAAAATTAGGATTCAAAGAAGAGGTTTTGCATTTTGATATACCATTGGAGACAGATCAATCTAACGCATAATAAATAATTGTTCTAGCTGTAATTATAGACAATGACGCGCAACGGCGAATTCAACTGGATGGAACTTCAGACGCATGATCCTGAAACTGCAATTGAATTTTATCGGGCGACTGTGGGCTGGGAGTTTCTCGAGGAAGCAATGCCAACGGGCGGCACTTATTGGTTGGCGCTGGTATCGGGTAAGGCGGTTTGTGGATTTTGGACGCTGGGCGAAGGGGATAGTAGTGGGGATCGCTGGATAACCTACATACATGTCGATGATCTAGAGGAAGCGATATCAAGAGCAAAGGGCTTCGGTGCAGAGGTCGTCCGTGAACCCTGGTTGGTCCCAGGGATTGGGCGCGTGGCAATGGTCCGTGATCCGGGTGGAGCGGAGATGGGGTGGGTCACACCTCTTCACACGGGGGGTACCTAACTCGGTGTTAGCCTGGACTACCGCTTAGTACTACCCTGCAATTCTCATTTAAGATGGAGATTCTAGAACGTGACTACGAAAAACATTCCATGAATGTGCTGAAGAGCTAGAGGTGGTCAACAAAAGTTTTAGAACTGCTTTCACTAATAGTTCCGAAGTAGATCAGATCAGATTATCCAGCATCAATCAGCATAGGATAGTGAGACAACAGCCAATATAGATTAGTAAAGTTCTAAGCAGTGAAAATTAGGATTCTCTAAAAGTTCTTCAATTGCCTCTTGCCCAGAGCGCATGAGAGTTTCAACCTGATCAGTTAGTGCATTTCCACATCTTAACCATACTACTTTCGGCGGAGAACCATATAGTCGGCTTCTTTCCGCGAAATCTGCATCTTGAGTCACAATGCAGAAATCGTTTAGCTTAGCGAATTCCCAAATCTCTGTATCTGTCTTCTCTGCCAACCCATGAAATTGGACATGGCTGGCATTCGGAAAAATATCAGCCAATCGAGTAACAAGTTTTCGGCTCAAATTTTGGTCAAAAAGTAGTCTCAAGCGGCGCTCACCGAAGCAACTAAACGATGTTCACGATCAGCTGCAAACTCTAAGCAAGCTCTGATATCTGCCTCTGTCAGTTCGGGGAAGTCATCAACAATTTCAGGAATAGACATCCCAGCGGCTAGCCAGCCAAGAACGTCATAAACCGTAATTCGCATTCGGCGAATACAAGGCTTCCCTCCACGTTTATCAGGTTCAATTGTAATAATGTCGCTATAGCTCATAATTACAGAGAAGAAGTTCACATCTACATTTAAGTCTAAAGCAGGCTAACACCGCGCTGCAACGGACAGTATCGAAATCCTGGCGGAGATGCTAAACTTGCTTGTCACCGTTGAACTATGCCGTTAGATAGCAACTAGTACACGAAGGCGCAAAAGGAGCCAATGCTTCTCGGTTAGCGATCGCGCTTTTACCCTAAAATCTGC
>JAAANX010000193.1 GCA_009909085.1 Cyanobacteria bacterium GSL.Bin1
TTCTCGAAGCAGGGAGGCATCGCGGAAGGAGTGGTTTCTTTCATTAGCTAAGGAGCGACGTAGAAGAGTTAATATATAAGCAATTTACCACACTTGGTTTAATTTTATTGTTTAAGTCCCGTTAATCGAATCAAAGACTGGAGTCCAGGCGCGAAGTGAAAGATGAATGACAGACGCGAGTTGACTGGGGTCATACTGCTCAATTTGCATTTCGGTTGCATTCTCAAATAGACTGAATGACTCTTGGCAATGAAGTCGCCTAATTTCTTATTGTAGAGCAGTGTCATCTCTGAGATTAGGCACAAAGCCGCTCCCCAGCATTATTATGATGATAATGATTGCTTTTATTAAGAGGCGCGATCGAGCCGAAGGCTCGGTGAGCACAATTCAATATTTAACCTGAGTTTTCCTGTAACGACAAGTCGAGGTGTGCTCGCTAATGGGGCGCGATCGCGTTTACGGCGGCGACGGCAATGATCTCATCGATGGTGGCAATAACGGCGATGTCTACTACGGCGGTAACGGGGCTGACACCTTTGTTCTCAAAACTAGCTATGGCTTGAATTGGATTCAAGACTTTCAGTTGGATACCGACTCTCTACAGCTGCCCGACCCAATTAGCTACGGTTCTCTGGAAATTTCCCAACACGGTAGCCGTACCTTGATCGGCTCTGAACAAGACCCCATCATCGCCGTTTTGGAGAACGTGAATGCTTGCCAGTTGGACGCTGACAGTTTTGTCACGGTTCCTACTGCCATGGCTTGACTCTTTTTGAAGCCGGGTTTCCACAATCTCGATGCTATTACTCTCTCCGAAAGATAAAAACCCAGTTTCTTTTCAGAAGTTCCCCTGAATTTGAACAACTTACATCACTCACACAATTTTAGAACCTTTCTTTAACGCAGTACGAGAACGAGGGGCTGAGGGCATAGTGCCCTCATGCCTTAGTGGAAGCTGGTTGAGCGATCGCGCAGCCCTTGATCAACGAAGTTCTAACTCAATATTGCTTGAGAACCCAGTCTTGACCCAATTAATGATAGGAGCAAAAAACGATGCAGTTACGCTATTGCGGAATCAATTACGAGCTTAACCCTTTTCGAGTCGAGATGGTAGCAACGGGTCTTAATGCTTCTTTTCGAGGTTTATCCTATCCCGTTCAACGCTGTATCAACCTCGAGAGTTCTCGAAACGTGGCAAATTTAAAGTATCGCGGTATTTTTTATTCCTGCCTGAAGTGGGAAGAACACTCGCGACCGACTTCAGCAAGTACTCCTGCACTTGTACACGGTTCTTCTTAAGTTTTGACCCAAACCTTCCTTGCTGGGCGAGAATTTCCTGATTGCTCTCGTCTAGCAAGGTTTTCATCCCTTAACCCTAAGCTTGCCAAGGAAGTTTTCCATGAAACAGACCATTATTCAGGTTGATGCCTTTACTAACACTCCTTTCAGTGGCAACCCCGCCGCTGTCTGTGTCCTCACCGAACCTCAATCGGATCAGTGGATGCAGCAGGTCGCTGCGGAAATGAATCTTTCGGAAACAGCCTTTCTTCATCCGCACGAAGATGACTATGCCCTACGTTGGTTTACTCCAACTACGGAAGTTCCTCTTTGTGGCCACGCCACCCTAGCCAGTGCTCACGTTCTTTGGTCAGAGGGCTACTTACCCCTCGACCAATCCGCTCGATTCGATACGAAAAGCGGTTTGCTAACAGCAACCCGGCACGAAGATTGGATTGAGTTAAACTTCCCAGCAGCCACCTACACTCCTATCGCAATCCCCGAACCACTCCCGCAGGCGCTGGGCATGCCGGTGCAATCGGTGCAAGTGACTGACCTCGGGTATTTGGTAGAAGTTGACTCAGCGGATCGAGTCAAGCAAATGCAACCTGATTTGGGGGTACTCGCTCGCCTGGAACAACCAAACGCGATTGTTACCAGTTTAGCTAAGCCAGAGTCTGCTTTCGACATTGTCTCCCGCTTTTTTGCACCGGGTCTGGGCATTCCCGAAGACCCCGTTACTGGCGCAGCTCACTGTGTTTTGGGTCCCTATTGGTGTCGTCGCCGGCAGCAGGATACCCTTTTGGCCTATCAAGCGTCTCCCCGGGGCGGTGTCGTTAAAGTTTCCTACGATGGCAGCGATCGCGTTTCCTTAAGCGGTCAAGCCGTGACAGTCTTTCGCGCCGAAATAATATGACGTTTACCGTTTTTTGAACTTATCAAGGAACAAGCAATGACAACTCAATCGCTCGACTCAAATTTCAATTCCAGCCAAGCCGAAGCTTTTGCCGAAAAGCTACTGAACCGGCTCAATTCTGGCGGGTTAGCCCTGATGATTTCTATTGGTCATCGTACTCATCTGTTTGATACGATGGCTGAGCTACCACCCACCACAAGCTCACAAATTGCCCAGGCAGCTAATCTGCAAGAGCGTTATGTCCGGGAGTGGCTAAAGGCAATGACCGTGGGTGGCATTATCGAGTATGATCCCAAGACATTCCACTATTACCTGCCGGCAGAACATGCGGCTTTTCTCACTCGCACTGCCGAGTCAGACAATATGGCGACCTTCTTTCAGCACATCGCTGAATTGGGAACGGTAGAAGACGCGATCGTCAACTGTTTTCAAGTTGGTGGTGGGGTTCCCTATTCCGCCTTTTCTCGCTTCCATACAATTATAGCCGAAGATAGCGGACAGACCATTGTCTCAGCCTTAGAAGAGCAGATTTTGCCCCTAGTCCCGGGGTTAGTAGAGCGTCTCCAAAGCGGCATTGACGTCATGGATTTAGGTTATGGCAGTGGTCGCGCCCTAAATAAGTTAGCTCAGCTGTTTCCAGCCAGTCGCTTTATCGGATATGACTTTTCTGAAAGCGCGATCGCGACGGCAAATCAACAAGCCCAAACTGATACTGCTACTTTGGACGAAGTAGAATGTTATGACTTGATTACCACATTTGATGCGATTCATGACCAAGTCTATCCTGATGTCGTCTTGCAAAATATCTATCGAACCCTCCGATCAGACGGCGTGTATCTTATGCAAGACATTCGCGCCAGCAGCGATGTCAGCGGCAACCTCGATCATCCCTTTGCGCCCTTTCTTTACACGGTTTCCTGTATGCACTGTATGACTGTCTCCTGATCCTGTTGGCGAATTCAAAAAACAGACTCAAAGCGCGATGTTCGCTACGCGAACCGGCGAAGCCATCGCCTCTGGCAATGAGCGTAGCTTGATCGCGGTTTTGAAAAGTTTCTTTGCATCTTGCTGGGATGCCAATCCTCTAAAATTAACTCATCGGGTTAATGGTGAGCATATGTGTTTACATCCTGAATCAATTTCCCCGGTTCCAGAAGTGACAGCAAGAGTAGCCAAAGCTGCATTCCCGAGAGGCAATCGATACCTGCGTTTGAGAGATGAACTGGGAGTGTTCGATAACGATGAAGAATTTGCGGAACTCTACCCCGAGCGAGGACACCCAGCGCTTGCCCCCTGGCGATTAATAATAATTCTGATTATGCAGTTTCTCGAAAATTTGTCTGACAGACAAACAGCAGATGCCGTCAGAGGAAGAATTGATTGGAAATACGCGCTCTCTCTCGAATTAGAAGATGAGGGGTTTAACTTTTCGGTTTTAAGTGAATTCCGCGATCGCTTAATTGAAGGTGGGAGAGAAAAACAGATCTTAGACAAAATGCTGTCGAAATTTGTCGAATTAGGATTGCTCAAATCCAGAGGAAAAGCTCGAACCGATGCCACTCACATCCTGGCTGCCGTTAAAGAATTAACTCGGCTAGAACACCTAGAAGAAACTTTAAAGTCAGCCTTAAACACCTTAGCCGCATCGGCTCCCACCTGGCTTGAGAAAATTTTAACTCCTGAATTTTATCAACGCTACGGTCAAAAAGGAGAACATTCATTGAGAAATGCTCATGAATTCCCATGTTATTTGCTTAATTCAATAAAATAAGCTAGGATAGGTAGCTGGGCTTATTTTGAAGTTGCATTTATGTTGAGGCTTGCTGTGACGGGTTTGTAGTCGTCATCACCCTCTCACCTATAGATGAAATTTAATTTCCAGGGTAGCTAAAATAGCAAATTCATGATAGCTTAAAAAAGAGTGTAAAAAAATTGTAATAATTTTGAGTACAGTTACTGCTAAATTTAGGCTGAATTCCTTTACGCGGTTTGCGTTATTCCCATCGTCAAGGTAACACGCGCGTCAATATGGAATTAAGGAACTTTAATGAATTGGCAAAAAGCTAAGTTGCAATTAATGCTTCAACAAAAAACGCAATTAATGGAACAAACCAAATTTAACATGACTTTATTGCAGGTAAAGTTCCTTAGTTGGGAATGAAAAGTAACTGTATTAAAAAGTTTTTGACTAGTTAAATAATGCGAGGTATTTCTTATGTCTGTGCGTCTTTACGTGGGCAATTTACCAAAAGATACAGTAGAGCGACAAGAACTGCAAGAGGTTTTTGGAGAAGCGGATGATTCTTTATCAATTAAAGTCATTAAAGATCGCAAGACAGGAAACTGTCGCGGCTTTGCTTTTGTGACCGTCCCTAGTGACGAAAAAGCGGATGAAATTATTGAGAAATATAATGGTCAAACGTTCCGAGAAAATGCTCTAAAGATTGAAAAAGCACTACCCCGTAATAAAAATAAAGGGGACGAAAATACACCAGAAGGAGAAAAAGAAGGGTCAGAAGCTCGTGAATCTTCCCATCCAACAAAACAAAAAAATAAGGAGGGTGCCGCCAGTAATAAGCGACGGGGTAAAGGGAGTAAGAAATCGAAACAACCCGCAGCAGGTAGCAGCAATAGCAATAGCTCAACTCAACCCGATCCGCGCTGGGCAGATGAATTAGCTAAACTCAAGGAAATGTTAAATGCGGTTGAGAAATAAAGTAGTAGAACGAGGAATGTTTATTTAGTTTAGTCAATTCGGGAGTACAAATTTTCTTGTACTCTCTTTTTTTAAGGTTGATTGCGACGATTCCCATGATCGCGAGGGTGATGGTCTAACCAACCGGAAAGATCAGCAGAGAGTTGCGATAACGATTGTGTCAGTTCAGGGGTTAACTCCACCGGTAATTTACCGCTGCGAACATGTAAATCCCGTTGTGGAAACGGAATTTCTACGCCTCTTTCATGGAATAATTTATAAATTAAAAAATAGAGATCGCTTTTGATTTGAAATTGTTTGCGGGGTTCTGAAATCCAAGCAAGTAAATCAAAGTCAAGGGAACTATCACCAAAGCCGAGAAAGAAGACATTGGGTGGAGGAATGGATAAAACATCTGAATGATTCTTAGCGGCATCAAGGAGGGCTTGACGAACCATTTCTACATTCGATCCATACGCAACGCCAACCGGAATCCGCAGTCGAGAAATGGGGCTGCGGTGACTCCAATTGACCACTTCTGACTCCAAGAAACGAGAGTTGGGTAAAATGACAGAAACGCGATCAATCGTGGTAATTTCAGTACTGCGAACACTAATGTGTTCCACGGTCCCCACGTACTCACCCACCTCCACAAAGTCTCCTGCTTGAATGGGACGTTCAAAAATTAACACTAACCCACTCACAAATTCTTTGGCAATGCCCTGAATCCCTAAACCAATACCAACCCCCAAAACCCCCGCAAAAACGGTTAGTGAGCTAATATCTAACCCCCAAATTTGCAGGAGGACTAATGCCCCAATTAAAACAAAGCTATAGTTCGCGACTAACGCAATTGTTTCTTGGGCGGCCCGACTTAAGCCAGTGAGACTCAGCACCCGCAGTCGCAGCACTTGTTTAATCGTCCGGGCAAAGATAAAGAGGGCGGTAAATAAGGCAAGGAGAATAATTAAATCTAAAACAGAGTAAGCATTATTACCTAAAGGAAATAAATCGGAAGTAACGCTGTAAATGAGAGTGTCCCGCAGTTGACGGCTGAGGTGTCGGGTTTGAGGAAATAGGGTACTGATATATCCCAACGCCAGCAGCACAATCAGGCTGCGTAAAAAGTTGAGAAAGACTTGAAAGGCAATGAAGCGGGTGGTGGTACCGGTAAAAGGCTGAGTATGACTGTCAATGGGGGGGGTAGATTCTCTCAGATCAGGATTAATCCAACGCTCGCAAATGAGGCCAATGCCCCAAATGAGGAGTCCAGTAATGACAATTATAAAAATAGACAAGAGCGTCGCTGGAATCAGATAAGCCGCTGTCCGCTCCCGTTGGGCTTGCGCGATCGCGCGTTCAAGTTTTTGCTGCCAAAGCTCGGCTTGTTCCTCTAAACTTCTTCCTTGGGGTGTATCTTCACGCGTCACCGAAAGCAAGTGCTTCCCATTAATTTGGAGTGTAGGAACCGTTTGACTAGTATCAACCGCAATCTGAATTTCTTCACTTGCCTCTTCTTGCAGTGGTGCTAAACTCTTACGAATAATACGATTGAGGGTCTGATTCGCATCTTCAGCGCGTTCTTTCGCATTAAATTGCCCGGAAGCGGTTACTTCAAAAACAACCCTGCCATCGACCAAAATCGGGGCTGAGTAATTGGTTTGCGCCTCAGCCGGTAGCACAAATAAGAAAAAACTGAGCGTAAACGTAACAATTCCCAGTAAAAGAGAGCAAACGCCATTAGCGCTGTTAGTCTCCTGGGGATGATCGCGAAATTTCATAAAGGATTTATTGACCAGATTTGACAGGGATAGGATCAGACGGAGAACGACTTTGATTTTGACTTTGGGCAAGGGCTTTGGGTTTCAGGTACAAATTTTCAATTAAGGTGGCTGCCCCTGCTATCCAAGGCGGAACAATTAATGCGCCTAAAATTCCCAAAACTTGTGCCCCACCAATGACAGCCAAGAGTTGATAAAGGGGATGCAGGCGGACGGTATTTCCCACCAATAGTGGATCTAGAACATAGGTTTCCAAGTTTTGAATGACCACAAACAACAATAACACCCACAACACCGTCCATCCTCCTTGTGCAGTGGCGACAATGAGGGCGGGAACTGAACCGAGAACGGGACCAAAAAAGGGAATCAAATTGGTGACTCCCGCGATCGCGCCTAAGCCAATGGCAAACTCTGAAATCCCGAGAATACGTAAGCTGACTGTAATCACTACTCCTAAAATCGCTGAAACTAGCACTCTGCCTTGAATATATCCCCCCATCCGTAGGGCAACCGGATGGACTTGTGCTTCTAAGCGCAGATCCCACGGTGAAGGAAATAAACTAATGATCCCTTTAATCAAACGTCGGGAACCGGATAGCATATAACCGGATAAAACAATAGCAAGAATGACACTGATGATACCGCCAATAATCCCCCGCGTCACCCCATAGGAACGGATGAGCAACTGCTGACTGGAACGAATCAGCCAACTGGTGAGGGCTTTTGTATCAAAGAGTCGATTAATGGGATCGAGGCTATCAGGGTCAGTCATCCCAAAGCGAAGGGCTAAATCTTGAGCGATGAGACGAAGCGTGTCTAAATAACTGGGGAGTTTCCGGGTTAAGCGTTCAATTTGTTCAACCACTGTCGGACCAATCAGGACGCCGGCACCACTTAATCCTGCAATCAGTAGCAGATAAACGAAAATGACGGCTAAAAAGCGAGGAAGCCTTAATCGTTCCGCCGCGTTAATGGCGGGGGCAAGGGCGGAAGCGAGTACTACAGAAATCATTAAGACAATGATCAGGCTTTGTAATTGCCACAGTAGTACCCCGACAAAAAAAAGGGTTCCCGCCAAAATTAAAGTAGAATTCGAGATGACAACACGCTGCTGAGACATTGCACAAGTAACAGATAGGACTTTGGATTATAGTTTATCTTGTCGTTAACTTTCTCATCTTTGATGCTTATGACGATGCCACAGCAACTCCCCACGTTTCACAATCCTCAGCTTTGGGAAACCGCTTGCACTCATCGCTCTTATTTTAATGAACATCCTGAGGTAGAAGCAGACAATGAACGCTTAGAATTTTTGGGCGATGCCGTATTAGGGTTTTTGGTGGGCAAGTTACTTTACCAGCAGTATCCGCAAATGCGAGAAGGAGAACTCAGTCGGCTGCGATCGCGCTTAGTGAATAATGAACATCAATTGGCCCAATTTGCTTTGAGCTTAAACCTGGACCAACATCTTCGCCTCGGTAAAGGGGCTGAAAAAGAAGGCACTCGCCAAAACCCAGAAGTGTTGAGTGATACCCTTGAGGCGGTGATCGGCGCTTATTTTTTGGATTCTGGCATTGAAGCCGTGCAAGCTTTTATTGAACCCTTATTTAGCGCGATCGCTCAAGAAGTGACGGCTACCTCCGAATTAGATCAAAACTATAAAGGACAACTCCAAGAATGGGCACTAGCTAATTTTGGTCTGATTCCCCGCTACTTTCTTCGCCAAGAAACCGGTGCCGATCATGCCAAAGAGTTTACGGTGGAAGTTCGGATTGGGAACCAAGTTTATGGAGTGGGTGTCGGGGAAAGTAAAAAGGCAGCCGAAAAAAGAGCGGCTCAAGCTGCTCTAAAAGCTAGAAATAATGAGGATTAAAACTCGAGATGGAACAAGCACAATGCCCTTGCATGTCTTTGGTGGTTTCAGTCTTGGCTTAGTCATTGTTTTATTACTGGCCTTTGGGTTGTTAACTTGGCTAGGCATTCCCACCGGTCGCTTCCTGGATTGGGTGATCGGCGGCGCCAGTTTTTGGTGGTTAGTGGTGATTGTGACGGTTCCTTGGAATGTTTATTTCCGGGCCAAAGCAGTGCTCACTGATGCCGAGGAATCCCAAGCCAAAGGGATTGCCGTTGCTGCGCCTAAACTCTCTTATGTGCAAATGCTTGCTCAACGATCACTTTGGGTGGCGTTAGGATTACACTTGCTTTCTGCTGTTACCTTATATTTATTAGCTGCATTTGGCGTGAGCGCGATTGGATATATTGGGTCGGTCGCTGCTTTACTTTTAACGCTACTCCGACCGGCGATTCGGACGTATGACTATATTGCAGCGCGATTATTTTCGATTGAGCAAGAGTTTCAATATCCGCGGGAAGATGTGCTACAGTTGCGCGATCGCGTCAATGATTTATCTCAGCAACTGAAAACCCTACAACAGCAATTAAATCCTCAAGATCCCACCGCTTGGGCTGCCAGACAAGAAAAACAACTGCAAGCCACCCGCAATGACCTCACTCGTCTCGGATCCAACCTAGAAACCTTGCGCCGCCAAAATCAATCAGAACACGAACGCCTTTCCCAAGAAGCCGAAAGCGCGATCGCGCAACTCTCTGAGGATTCCCGTTTTTTAGGCAATGTGCGAGAGATTATTCGCTTTATTAAAAAGAGTTAGGGTAGGGTCTGCTGAAAAAGTCACTTGGCGGGTTGAAGTGAAGGAACAGGGAATAGGGATCGGTAAGCTTGAAGATTATATGCTGACCGACTGAGTAGGAATTGCGCGATCGCTGCCGGTCAATTGTGACTAGTGCAGCCTGGCGAAAATAGTTAACCAGTTAGCGAATGCTCGAAGCATTGATTTTAGTTCAACTTTAGTGGTCAGTTACTTCTACCGCGTTGCACTAGAGTGTTGTTACTGGCTAATCAATACCAAAATCCTTACGATGACCGAATCCCGCAAGACCTCCAAATCCGGCTCAGAATTTGTTACTTCGATTGATAATGAATTCTTGGAGACACTAGCCATGATCAACGCTAATAAGGTATAAGCACCCATGCAAAATTAATTACACATCCGCTAGCTGAAAAGCTCAAGCCTTGCGGTAGTTTTGAGATTGGAAAATAGGCAATTAATTCTGCGTACCTGCTTACTATAGTTCTCTCTAAAACTATTATCTCTACAACCAATAAACTTGCCTGAATTGCAGATTAACTTGTCGAGTCGTCCCTAAACTGAGATGAAAAATCTACTGATTATTATTAACAGCAATATCGAGAATCAATAGCCTAGCAATTAGAACAAAAAAGACTTTACTTTAAGCTTCAAATTTAAGTGCTCACTTTCAGTAATACATGGTGATCCTTGGAAACAGCGATCATTTATATGTAAAAATTGCATTATCTTAAGATATTTTGATCAAAAGTCAGTGTTCGATGAATTATCATTTTTTATCCTCTTTTTTCTGTTACTATTAATACAGTTTTCAGGAAAAATTAAATCACTTGTCAAAGTAAGGTAAGAAGAAAAGTGATCAACCAAACAGGATTGAATCCCCACGGGGTAAATCAAGAGCCAAGCCAAAAGCTTTTAGAAGATATTAATCGTCAGATTACGGAAGCGACAAACTTAAGTAATCAAGTTACAACTGAATGGCGGTATCGACAATTTAATCGGCTGGAGTCTGAGGAAGAAGAGACCAAAAACACTAATATTTGGCCAGTTGTTTTCCTCGTCATTGCTATCTCAGCACTTTCCTTTTCAGCCATCTTCACTCGTCTCAGTCAAGACTACATCGGAGCAGGTGCTACAGTTTTCAATCGATGTCTTTTTAGTACGATCGCGCTGTGTTCGTGGCAAATGATTGTGATGTCTCTACAGCGATCACGCACGACTGAAGAGAACGTCAACGCTAACAATTATGACTATACAATTGCTGATATTGCAAAATTTATCGGTTTAGGGGTATCTTTTGTCCTTTGCTCAATCTTTTGGGCATGGTCATTAACGCAAACTTCTGTTGCAAATTCTAACCTGTTACACAACCTAACCCCGATTTTCACAGTTTTAGGAGCGTGGCTGTTTCTGCAACAGCAATTCAACAAACGATATATTCTTGGTTTAGTAATTGCCATTGGAGGAACCTTTGTCATTGGCATGCAAGATTTACATCTTTCTGCCAGTAGCCTCATTGGTGATTTAGCCGCCTTACTCTCTGCTGGCTTCTATGCGGGTCAATATCTCTTCACCGAACGGTTAGCGAAAAAGTTTGATACTTCAACCATTATGGTTGGGATGACAGGTGTCCCTGCTATTCTTTTAACCCCCGCTTTGTTACTCGCAGGCGACCAACTTTTTCCGTCTGCCACAATGGGCTGGGTCTGGATTGCTTGTATCGTCTTGATTTCTCAAATTTTGGGGCAAGGATTACTGGCTCGTAGTCTCAAGCGGTTTTCCTCCTCTTTCATTGCCATTTTTATGCTTCTCGAGCCATTTTTTACCGCCATATTTGCTTTCTTTATCTTTTCTGAACAACTTTCCCTCACCAATTGGGTTGCTTTTTTACTGGTCTTAGCTGGAATTTACGTTGTTAAATCTGCCAGCAAAACCTTAGAAACTGTGGAAGCGTAACCCTGAATTAGAAGAGAGAACTGACTCCATTTTTTGGAAATTCTGTGCAGTATAGTAGTGGTATCAGCAACACCCAGCCAAGCCTTGAGAAAAGCACTGAGATGATAGCCAGCTACATAATGAGAGTTAAACGTTTCTCCGGTCATACTAACGGCAGGATTATTGATACTACAAATTAGCGCACCGCGATCACTGCTGAGATATCCAGCCCAGGCACTATAGCCGATAATTAAATTTTTAGCAATTAAATCTTGTTGTTGGTCATTAGTCATTGGTCATATGAAATCCGGTTAATGAGTAGCTGCAGCGGTGTTAAGAGTGTGTTCGTAAATTACTGTAAAGCAGTTGATGCATCTAAAGGCTCACCTCCGTCAGAGAAACTGTACACGACTGGGAATGTTTCTAGTAAAAACCTTGCTCCAAAGGGCTTTTAGATTGGGAAATTAGCCGGATTTTCACGGAGATACCAGGTTTCAGCCCGAGGCGCGATCGCGCCCGCTCCGCCCGAACGCGAGTGCGTCTCGTAGAGAAGGGCATCGCGAACCTTTCAAGTCGTGAACTGTAAATTTGACCTAGAGGTGAGCTAATGAATCGTCAAGCCTATCCGTCCGACTTAAGTGATGATGAATGGGAGTTAGTCAAACCCTTAATCCCAGTCCATCAAGGTGTGGGTCATCATCAAAACTCAGATTTCTCCCCCAAAGAAGGAAGCGGACATTTTATGTGCCTCATCAACCACCACTAAATCCCAGTCCGTTTGACTCAATTTTGCTTTGAGGTCATCATTGCGACTCAATTGATCCAACCGCGCGATCGCGAGTGGTATCTCCGCCAAAGCATTCCCTGTTCGCGCTGCTTCCATGGGGTCATTAGTGAGAATCTCGAAAGGGAGATCAAACTTCTGGGATAATTCATCTTGCCACTGTACCGCTAAACTCCCTGGACAGACAATCAAACAGCGTTGCAAATCTCCTCGAATCAGCAGTTCCCGAATAAATAAGCCCGCCATAATTGTTTTTCCCGCACCGGGATCGTCAGCGAGAAGGAAGCGTAAGGGCTGGCGAGTGAGCATTTCGCTGTAAACTGCTGTAATCTGGTGGGGGAGCGGTTCAACTAAAGAGGTATGAACAGCTAACCGTCGCACCACGAGTCAAATCTTCTAGTTGAGTCATGCTCTGAAGAAATAGTAAGTATGAAACCATAGTGACAATTTAAAAGAGTGGTGTCCACAATATTTAAGTTGGGTATTGGGAAAATCGATCACGATTCCTCTAAGCGTGGAAATGCCCCCCAGAGGCATAGGCAAGGGGAAGCGTTAGTTGTTAAGGTTATCAACAATTTTTAGCCCTTCCAGTAGAATCATGCCTTCTGTGCGTATCACGGCTATTGCCCCTACGGCTTGTCTGGGCGATCTTGAAAAAGCGGTTGCTCGTCTCCAAACTGAGAACAGTGCCATTGAACTTGAGACTTTCTCATTACGGCAAATTCAAGAAGGATTAATTGCAAGAGAAACGGTTCTAGAGAGTATTCAAAGCGCGATGTGGCGAAGCCACCGCTCTACGAGCATCGCGCTGCTTTTTGATCTTCGGGGAAATCCTGATCGCGCCCTTGCCTTAGTTCGAGAAGCACTTGAGGCAACCGCAGACACCAATATTGCTTTTATTCCCTTATTTGGAGGGAGTCCCGCGATAATGGGCTTAGTGCGGATGGGAAACTTTGCCCCTGCGAAAATGCCACCGGCAAAGTCCATGGAAACCGCAATCGCAGCCATTGCCCAGTCTCTCCCCCCAGAAACGGCGCGTCAGGCACAAAATTGGTCAAAATGCGTGACCTATTGGACGAATTCGGGAATGGATAATTTAGTCAACCTGCTGCGTTTTGTTGCGTCTGAATATGGCGGGATGGCAATGACAGTAGAAGACCCCATCATCTATCCCGATTTTGGATTTATGGATTTGCAAACAGGGACTCGCTACACCAGTTATGAAGCGTACCTGCAAGACCATCCCTTAGATTCTAATCTGCCCACAGTCGCAGTCATTTTCTACAGTGGAACCACCCTTACCAGCAACTTACAGGGAGGGGCAGAATTATTACAAACCTTACAACAACAAGCCAATTTACTTCCTTTCTTCAGTGATGGCATTGCGACTGCTGATGCGATCCAAGAACACCTATTCCGCAATGGTTTTCCCGTGTGCGATGGCATCGTTTCCCTGCTGCGCTTTCGCTTAGATGGTGGCCCCTTGGGAGGTAATCCGGAAAAAACCATCAACCTCCTGCAACAGTTTAACGTTCCCTATGTTGTTCCTCTCAGTGCCAACAACCAAGATCTTGACGAATGGCACAAAAGCGCGATTGGGCTAGGGGCAACAGAAACCCTTTCTCTGGTTTCCCTCCCCGAAATGGACGGCGCGATCGATTCGGTGATGCTGTACGGTGTGAAAAATGAAATGGCAACCCCCATCCCAGGGCGAGGGGAAAAAGTAGCCCACCGACTCCTCAATCGCATCACCTTAAAACAGAAACCTAATGCTGAGAAACGGGTCGCGATCGTCATCTTTGATTATCCGCCAGGGGAAGGCACTTTGGGAACTGCCTCCTTTTTGGATGTCTTTGCCTCGGTTGAAGCCATCCTCAATCGCTTGCAAGAAGTTGGCTATCAGGTCACTCCACCCGCAGCAGGAACACTCAAAGACAGCTTCCTAGAAAAAGGACTGGTTCACAATGGGGAGTTTACCTCGATTCAACTGACGGCTGAAAATGCGGTTCGCGTCCCTCTGCAACAATATCGGCAATGGTACCAAAAACTTCCTGCTGCCTTGCGCGAAAGCACAGAAGCCGTTTTCGGCGATCCGCCAGGGGATTTAATGACTTATGAAGGGGATATTCTTCTCGCTGCGATGGAATTTGGCAACGCGATCGTGGCTGTTCAACCTTCTCGTGGCATTCACGAAGACCCCGCCAAAATTCACCATGACGATAGCTTACCTCCTCACCACCAGTACATTGCCCTCTATCGCTGGCTGGAAGAAAGCGCAAACGTTGATGCGATTGTCCACATTGGCACTCATGGCACGTTTGAATTTTTACCCGGCAAACAGGTTGCCCTCGCTGCTGAAGATGCCCCAGATGCCCTTTTAGGAGATTTGCCCCATCTTTACGTTTATCATGTGGTGAATGTTTCTGAAGGCACGATCGCGAAACGGCGCAGTTACGCGCAACTGGTCAGTTATGCCTCTCCCACCTTTGCCCCGGCTGGACTTTATGCCGAGTTAAGCCAACTCGAAGACACCATCGCTGAATACGAGGAGATGAAGATTAAAAGTTTACCCCGTCGGGTTGCCATCCTCGATCAGATTATTGCCTTGTGTCAAGAACAGGGTCTTCCCTTCCCCTTACCCGAAACCCTTTCTCGCACGAACGGTATTCCTGACGATTTCTCCCCCTACGAAGAAGCCTTAGAAGAATTACACCATACCCTCTTTGAGTGGAAACGATCAGCGATTCCGATTGGCTTGCACAGCTTTGGTCAAACTTTAACAGGAGAAGGATTAATCAACTATCTCAATCTGGTTGGGCGCTATGACCGCGCTGAAATCTCATCTCTCCCTCGCACTTTAGCACAAAGCAAAGGATGGGACTATGATCACTTGCTTGATCGCGCTGATCCGAAAGTAGAATCTCTGGCTGGTGAAAGCTGGAACCTGATTGCTCGTCTGCTTGAGGGTAAAGCAGAAACAGTGACAGAAGATTTCAAGCCAATTACATCTTACTTAAAAGATTTAGCAGAACGCATTAAGAACACAGATGAAATTGGGGCTTTATTGCACGCCCTCGATGGGGGATATCTTGAACCAGGTATGGGAGGCGATCCCGTGCGTTCTCCCCACACCTATCCCACTGGACGCAATACCTTTCAATTCGATCCGACAAAACTACCAACAGACAGCGCCTATGACCGAGGGGCGCAAATTGCTGAGGAAACCCTCACACGATACTATCAAGAAAATGGCACTTATCCCGAATCCGTTGGGGTGATTCTCTGGGGGTTTGAAACTTGTAAAACCTTTGGCGAAACCGTTGGGCAAGTTTTGCATTACATTGGCGTGAAAGTCGATCGCGGTCGCGGTTACTTTATGAAGCCTGTCGTAGTTCCGTTGAGTGAATTAGGTCGTCCTCGCATTGATGTCACCATCAACATTTGTGGCTTCTTTCGCGATTTATTTCCCAACTTAGTTAACCTCATTGATGAGGCGTTTCAAACCGTTGCCGAACTAGACGAACCCATGGAACTCAATGCCGTGCGTCGCCATGTCTGTGCATTGCAACCGAAACTCGGAGACACCCCAGAAGGAAAAAAACTAGCAGCAGGACGCTTGTTTGGTCCCCCTCCTGGGGAATATGGCAATCGGTTGAGTACCTTGATTGAAACCGCAGCCTGGGAAGAAGCAGCGGATCTCGGACGCAATTATCTGGAACGAACCCAGTATCTCTATGGTCGCGAAATACCAGGAACGGAATCGCGCACCAGTTTAGAAGCAGCTTTAGCAAATACCCAAATCATCAGCCAAGTGCGAGATTGTCATGAATTTGAAGTCACCGATCTCGATCATTACTATGAATTCTTCGGTGGGATGGCGCAAGCAACCGCAGTGGTAACGGGAAAACGCCCTGATGTTCTCATTGCGGACACCACAGGAGAACGCATCAGTGTCAAAAGCTTAAATCAAGCCGTCCAAAAAGGAGTGTCAACCCGTCTTCTGAATCCCAAATGGATTGAAGGAATGTTGCAGCATGACCACAAAGGAGGACAGCAAATTGCCGATCGCGTCGAATATTTGCTGGGTTTAGATGCAACAACGGGCAGTGTGGGAGAAAACACTTGGCGGAAGGTAGCCCAGCATTTTGTTTTTGATCAAGCAATGCGCGAACGCTTGCAAGCCAACAACCCTTATGCAACGGCAGAAATTGTCCAAAAATTAGGAGAAGCAAACTATCGGGGTTATTGGCAGCCAACCGAAACCGAAACTGAACAATTAAAAGAGGTTTATCGCGAAATTGAACGCGCGATCGAGTTAGGAGA
Organism: Cyanobacteria bacterium GSL.Bin1; assembly: GCA_009909085.1. NCBI lineage: Bacteria > Bacillati > Cyanobacteriota > Cyanobacteria bacterium GSL.Bin1. The sequence goes on from JAAANX010000193.1 coordinate 16,379, forward strand.
GGGAAAAAGCAATGAAAATTCCTGATGAACCGGAAAGGAATTTGGAAATTAACCTTGTGCCGATGATTGATGTGATTTTTTCTATCTTGGCGTTCTTTATTATTTCGACCTTATTTTTAACGCGATCAGAGGGCTTACCCGTTGATTTACCCCAAGCAACAACCGCCCAGCAGCAATCGGAAACGGAAGTAACCGTCACCCTTCAAGCCAATGGTAAAATTGCGCTGAATCAAGAAGAAATTTCCCTTAAAAATTTAATCCCAGAAGTAACAAAAATTAGCCAAAACGCTCAAGAAACCCTTGTCATTGTCAAAGCAGACAAAGCAGTGACTCACGGCGATGTAGTCAACGTGATGGATCGATTGCGACAGATAGAAGGCGTTAAACTCGCGATCGCGACCACTTCTCCTTCTGAATAAGGCAAAGAAATGTAACAAAAAAGCAAAAATACTTAACTACTGCAGCATAGTTGACTAAGATATCTCAGAAAAGTATAGTTAGTAAGGATTTAGTATGCCATACACCGAAGAAGATGGAGGTCGTCTCAATAACTTTGCCGTACAACCCAAAATGTATGTTGCTGATTCCCCCAATAAAAAACAAAAACGGAACTATATCATTATGGGTGGGCTTTCGCTTTTATTGATTGGTGGCTTGTTATTCATTACAGTTACCATTTCTTAAAATCGTTTCCTGGGTGATTCGGCGTAGCAATTGCGCTAACTGTTGGTCAAAGTTGATATCTTAGGGCTAGGTTGTCAAGATCAATTGGCTTCAAATCAGCACAAATGAGGATAGATATAAGATAGTGCCACTCCAGCTACTCTTGTTCATTGATGAGCGCTCAAGCTCTCAAGAGCATATCCAAGGAATTAAAACCTACCTCAAAACTCTCAAAGACGACTATCCCTTTGAACTACAGATGATTAATGTTGCGGAACAGCCCCACTTGGCTGAGCATTTTCGCTTAGTCGCAACACCAGCATTAGTAAAAATTACGCCCACCCCTCGTCAAACCATTGCGGGGACCAATTTAGTTGCTCAACTAGAACAATCATGGCCCTATTGGGTAGAAAGCGCCCAGGAGGAAGAAACATCTGAAGCAGCAGCCCAACCTTCATCAGCCAATGAGTCGGTTACCTATTCCACGGAGTTAATTCGCCTCTCCGATGAAATTTTTCGCCTCAAGCAAGAAAACCAAGAGTTAAACGAACAAATTAAGTTTAAAGACCAAGTGCTGGCAATGCTAGCTCATGATTTGCGGAACCCTCTCACAGCAGCTTCGATCGCGCTGGAAACATTAGAACTCACTGACCAAAACCCGGATCCGCAACGCGTAGAAAAAATCAAAAAACAGATTTTCAAGCAAGCGCAAACTCAGTTTCGCATCATGAATCGGATGATTACTGATATTTTGCAAACGGCACGAGGGAAAAATGCTGAGTTGCAAATTCATCCGCAAAAGCTAAATCTGCAAGTCCTAGGCAATGAAATCTTAGAACAATTCCAAGAGACGTTTGCCCGTAAATCACTGCAGTTGAAAACAGATTTACCCCAAGATGTTCCGGATGCCCATGCCGATCAAGAGTTAATTCGACAAGTTTGGGTCAACTTACTGGATAATGCGGTTAAATATACCCCCGATGAAGGAACAATTAAGGTTTCGATTCTCCATCGCACTTCCCAGAAAATTCAGGTGACCGTCTGCGATGATGGACCGGGAATTCCCCCCGAAAAACGGGAACAGATTTTTGAAGGTCATGTGCGCTTAAAACGCGATGAAGCCAAGGAGGGGTATGGTCTGGGGCTATCTCTTTGTCGGCAAGTGATACGCGCCCATTATGGACACATTTGGGTCGATAGCGATGCCAATCGCGGGAGTTGCTTCCACTTTACATTACCAGTATATTAATGACTTTGAGTGTAAGAGTAATCCAAGAAAAAAGTTATCCGAAAGTGATCCAGGTTTAGCTCCAATCTCAACAAACCATTTCTCTAATCCTGGTAAACGTTGAAACTGCTTTTCAAGGTTCGCCATCGCTTTCTG